>CAJODU010000011.1 GCA_905233325.1 uncultured Selenomonadaceae bacterium | reverse complement strand
TGAGGGATTAAAACCGGAGCTTACTGAATCATTCGTCACGACAGGAATTGTGCATATATTATCAGTCTCCGGCTCGCATATGTCCCTGCTTGCAGCAACAGTAGCTCTTTTGTTTAAATTTATCAAATTACCGCATGGAAAGAAGAAAAAGAATATCCGAAACTTTATACGCATATTAAAAGCAGTTTTGGGTATTCTTATAATACTTTCTTATGCTATGTTGTCCGGATTAATCGCTCCGGTAATGCGTTCTGCAAATATGGGGATATTGATATTTTTGGCTACTACATTTGACATAGAAGTTGGCAGTAGGAGATTACTAACATTAATTGGACTCTTTATGTTAATTGACAATCCTCTTTTGCTTTTTCATATCAGTTTTCAGCTCTCATTTTCAGCAACTGCCGGATTGTTATATTTGATGCCTATAATAAAAATGTTTTTATCCAAAAAGCGAATATTTAATATAAAAGGTAATCATTATGAATTAAAATTACCGAAAATTTTGGCTGTTTCACTTTCAGTTACTTTGGCGGCTCAAATATTTTCACAGCCTATCATTGCCTGGTACTTCAATCAACTGTCCGTCAGCTCGCTATTTTCAAATTTGCTTGTAATTCCTATACTTGAAATAGTAATAATTTTTGGATTGCTGGCAGGAATCGTTGGATTAATTGTTCCATTTGCAGCCAAATTTGTATTTTTATTCGATTCTCTGATTTTTGGAATTGCTTACGAATTGAATAAATTGATAGCTGCTCTACCTGCAAGCAATATCTACTTCCCAACGCTCAATTTTGCCTGGAGTGCCTTGTATTATGCAATTCTTCTATTCATCATTCAGAAACGCAAAGTCAAAGAGAAAATCCTAAACCTCTGCAGAGAGAATATCAAAATTATTCAAGGTATCTGCGCGGCGATTGTGTTGGTGATTGCCTTCAATGTCGGTGTCCATATCACCAAGCCGCCTGAAATGCAGGTACATTTTATTGACGTTCATCAAGGTGATTCTGCCCTTGTAATAACGCCGAATGGTCATGCTATGATGTTCGATACCGGCGGCGTCCGTGAGCATGCTTACGATATAGGAGCCCGCGTTGATGTCCCCTACCTTCACCACTACGGCATTACCTCACTTGACTATATCTTCCTCTCTCATGCTCACGAAGATCATGCTGCCGGTGCCGGTTCTATAGTCAAATTGATTGATGTCGGCAAAATAATAACCGCACATGAGCCTAAATCTGAATATGCGGCGAGTATGGCAATCAGTGAAGAATCCGATAAATTGAAAAATTTGAGAGCGGCTGATGAAGGTGAAGTCTTTAATATTGACGGTGTGAAGGTGGAGGTACTCTTTTCGCCGAAGTCTTCGGGAAAGGTATCAACCGGTAATGAGATTTCAAATGTCTACAGGGTTACCTTCGGGAGGAGTTCTTTTCTCTTCACCGGTGATTTAGTCAAAGAGAATGAGGCAATCATCTTGAGCAAAAAGACAGATGTCAAAAGCACTGTTCTCAAGGTAGGTCATCACGGTTCAAAGACCTCAAGCTCCAAGGAATTTGTGGAGGCGGTTAATCCTCAATATGCTGTCTTCTGCGTCGGTGCCAACAATACTTTTGGTCACCCTCGCCCTGAAGTAGTTGAGCTGATGGAGGAAGTCGGTGCCAAGATTTACAGGACAGATAGAGATGGTGCTGTCGTCTTCACTACCGATGGCAACAATATCAAAATTGCAACGAATCAATGATATTTTTCATTAAAAATTTTGATTTTGTTTGCATATCATAAATAATGTGATATAATACAGAAAAATTTCATTTCTCGAAGGAGAGTTTTTCTTGCTGAAAATTATAAAGGATTCTCTTAAATTATTCGATTATTTTATATTGCTTGCTGCAGTGATAATGTTTTCAAATTTTGACTACGGCAATCTCAGTATTGTTGACAAAATTTATATAGTATCTTTCGTTATTTGGATAGTTCTTTTGGCGGTTCGTATCTACATAATTAACCAAGGGGGACGGAACAAGTGAAAAAGGCGATTTTCTTTGATATTGACGGCACTCTCATTGATGCCTCAAAGGGTATGATTCATTTGTCTGATAGAGTCCGCAAGGCTTTGCAGGCTCTCAAAAATGCAGGTGATTATATTTTCATTGCGAGCGGCAGACCTCTGGATTTTCTTGATCCTGAGCTGGTGAATTTCGGTTTTAACGGCTTTGTTTTGATGAATGGTGCGGTTGTTGTCATTGAGGACAAAGTGATTTTCTCCGAGGCGATAGACAAGTCAATCATTAAGGATATTGTGTCAACTTGTGAGAGAATGAAGATTGAATATATTCTGCAAAGTCACCCGAAAGTTTACCTCAAAACCAATTTTAAGCGTATGGAGAATTTCTATATCAGCTTCAAAATTGACGTTAATAAGTTTGAACGTGAATTTAATCCTGATGATTTACAAGTTTATAAAATGGAATTTCAGACGGCAGACGCCCGCACTGATGTCGCATCAATTTACAAAAAATGGCTCAACTCACCTGAACTCACAGGGATTGTTGATCCGTTTCACCGCAACAATATGGAAATTTATTCACGCAAGAACAGCAAGGGCAGCGGTATTCTTCACGCCCTCAAATATCTTGGTATTGCCGTTAAAAACAGTTATGCTTTCGGCGACGGCTTTAATGATCTTGAGATGATTCAAACTGTCGGCTGCGGTATGGCAATGGGTAATGGCAATTCCAAACTCAAGAGGCTTGCAAAGCACGTTGTGCCCAGTGTCTATGAAGACGGTGTTGCCTATGGTATTGAGCATTATATTTTGAAGGCGGCGATTGAGTGAAAAAGTTATTAACACTTTTGATGATAACGGTGTTTACAACATTGATGATAGGTTGCGGCAGTGGCAGTGGCAACGTCAGTCAAGAAAAAAACGAAGTCTCCGCAACTGATACCGTTAAAGAAAATTCTTCTCAAAGTCAAAAATCTTCAAAAACAAATAATGTAGACGGCGATCTCACTATCGAAATGCTCAATGTCGGACAGGGCGACGCTGTCCTAATTCAGACTAAAACTCAAAACATTTTGATTGATACCAGCGACACTGACGAGCGTGACAAACTTCGTGAGGAACTCGACAAGGCGGGCGTCAAGAAGATTGATAAATTGATTCTCTCCCACGCTCACGCGGATCATATAGGCGGTGCCAAGCTGGTCATTGAGAATTATGATGTTAAAGAAGTCTACAACGACGGCACGGACAGAGGCAGCTACAACGTCTACAAGGGCTACATCTCCGCCGCCAAAAAGAAAAATATTCCCGTTAAGGCTCTGCAAGCAGGAGATAAACTCAACTTCGGCGGCAAGGTCTCTTTTGAAGTTTTCTATCCTACTGAGGAATTGCGTGCAAAGTTCTCGGCCGAGAAAGATTACAACGACACTTCCATAGTCGGCAAGCTGACTTTTGGGGATTTCTCAATGCTCTTCACCGGTGACGCCGAGAAAGTCGCGGAGAATGAGCAATTAAATTCAAGCTACAAGAAAAAACTGAAAAGTACCGTCCTCAAGGCAGCTCATCACGGCAGCAAGACTTCTGCGGGTGCCGAATATATGAAAGCCGTCTCGCCGGAATGTGTTGTCATCAGTGCAGGTGATCCGAGTGATCCCACAGGCAGCGGCAACTCTTATGGACACCCTCACAATCAAGCTCTGAACTCCTACATCAAAAATGGCGGTGTTGATAAGGAAAATATCTTCTGGACTTTCGAGAATGGCACTATCACAATCACTTCGGACGGAAAGAATTGGGCAGTCAAGCCGGAGCAAAAGTCTAAATGGATTAACAGTTGGTTGAAAAAATAATACATAAGCGAGGAATTTACTATGGATAAGCAAATTGATGCTGCGGTTGATACCGCCAACACATATACAACTACAACAGAAATGTCTGATAATACCGGCACGGCTGAGGCGACTGCAGTGACTGAAGCATATGTTGATAGAATTGAGGTGGTTGACAAAGGCGTTGACAGGGCGGTCTTGTATTTCGGCGAAGATGATGAAAAAGTCGTTATGCCGATTTCTATGCTGCCCAAAGGTGTCAAGGCTGATGATACTTTGGTGATAAAAGTTTCATTTGCAGAATAACTTGGATTAATATAGGAAGTGATACTATTGGTGAGGCAACTCACAAAAATATTTACACTGATGGCGTTGTTGGTATTCATGACGGTTGCATTGACTTCAACCGCGCAGGCTGCTGCTCCGCGTCTTAACGAATTGCAATATCTGAAAACTTATGACGCCGAAATTGACGGCAAATCAATCTACAGAATAGAAATTGGTCTCAAGCGTGAAAATATCAGTTACAATGTCAACATGTTCACAAGCCCTTCAAGTTTGATATTTATTGACTTCGACAACACCGTCCCCGGAAAGCTCAACAAGCACAACAGCAACAAGATTTCATTGAGTGAAGATACAACCGCTTCAATTAAAGAAGTTAAAGTCAACTATTCCCGCGTGCAGTTGAAGTTGCCATTTATGATAAATGAGGACAGCTATCAAATCCACGTTGAAAAGAAACCGTACAGATTGATAATTGACATTGATAAATCAGCGATTGCCGGAAATGATGAAGGTCTTGGCGGTGATTTAAGTCAAGCCGGCAGTATAGTAATAGATGCAGGTCACGGCGGCGGAGACAGCGGTGCAGTCGGTTCTCTCGGCGTCACGGAGAAGGAAGTAACCTTGGCAGTAGCCTTGAAGGTGCAGAAACTTTTGGCAGATGACGGTGCTAAGGTCGTGATGACGAGGACGACAGACAGAGATGTATCTTGGGCGGGTTCTTCTAACGGGCAGGAACTTCAAGCCAGAGTTGATAAGGTTCCGTCGGGAGCAGCGGTTTTTGTGAGTATTCACTGCAACGCCTTCTCAAACTCAGTCACTCAGGGAATGGAAACTTACTACTATTGGCACAGTCCGGAAGGCAGGAGGCTGGCTACTCTTCTGAATGAGGAGCTGGAAAACTTCGGCGGCAGATTCAATCGCGGCGTCAAAGGTGCCAATTTCTATGTCTTAAAACATACTGCAGTTCCTGCATCTCTCGTGGAGCTTGCCTTCATCACAAACCCTGAAGAAGAGCGTTTGTTGGCTGACGATAACTACCGGCAGCAGTTGGCGATGGCAATAACTCGTGCTATCAAGCGTTACCTTGGAATAAATCCGAATGGAAAATTCAATAATTAAGGAGGAGTCCTCTGTAAATGAGCAATCTCAGAAAAATTTTGATTTTTTTGATGACAGTTTTGATGCTGCTCTGTTCCGGCTGTGAGAATGATCCCAAGAATGGCAGCATACCTGATAAATCAAATACCGAAACGGCGGGAACTTTAGAAACAAATTCAGATTCATCAGAAAAAGATCCCAAATTACCGCCTAAACCGCCACAAAATAAACATTCAAGCGATAAAGATGAAACGGAGAAAATGAGAAAAATGAAAGTAAAAGTCTACTATCCCGATGAAAGCGGCTTGAGATTGGTAGGTGTCAATCGCGAAATTGAAGTCAACGATACGGACAAGAATAAATACAAGGCCGCGGTTAAAGCGGTGATGACGCCACCCAAGGAAAAGAATTTGACTAAAGTGGTGTCCGGCGACTCCTCACTGATAGACGTTGATGTCAAAGACGGCACTGCTCTGGTAAATCTGAGCAAGAGTATAAAGATAGGCTTTGTTGGCGGTTCCACCGGTGAGGAACTTTTGATCGGCAGCGTCGTCAACACCTTAACCGAGTTCAAGGAAGTCAACGCCGTTAAATTCCTGATTGACGGGCAAGAAGTGGAGACTTTATCCGGCCATATGGATTTATCGGAACCAATCAAAAGAATGGATAATTTAATGAAGAATTGACAAACCTGTCCGAGCCATTTTATATGAAAAATTTTTAAATGTTAGTAGGATTTTTTGTCTTTACATTGAATAAAAAGAATAAGATATGATTGTTTTCGTTAAAACCTCAAGGACAGGAGGAGGCTATCTGTTTTGGAAAAGTCGACAGTAATAGGCGTTATTTTGGGATTTATTTCAGTTTTCGTCGGCATGATTTTGAAAGGTGCACCACTGACCGCTTTGAATAATCCGGCAGCGTTCCTGATTATCATAGGCGGAACTTTTGCTTGCTTGTTTAATGCATTCCCGATGGATCAAGTTAAGAAACTGCCAACATTGTTTAAGCTGACGTTCCGTGCACCGGAGGCACAAAGTAAGGCAGAATTGGTGAAACTCTTCATAGAGCTTTCACAGATAGCACGTCGTGAAGGTATTCTGGCACTTGAAAACAAAGTCGGCGAAATACAAGATCCATTCTTCCGCAACGGCTTGAGTATGGTTATTGACGGTATGGATCCTGATTTTGTCAGTGATGTTCTTGATGCTGAATTGGCAGTTATGGAAAGTCGACACAGTGAGGCACGTTCCGTTTTCACGCAGGCAGGAACTTATGCTCCTACGCTGGGCGTTCTCGGTGCGGTTGTCGGTCTTATCGCTGCACTTGCTGACTTGTCGGACGTTAATAAGCTGGGTCACGCTATCTCCGCTGCGTTCGTTGCAACGATTCTCGGTATATTCACAGGTTACGTTATCTGGCTGCCGCTTGCAAACAAGTTAAAATTAAAATCCGCTGAAGAAATTGGTATCAAGCGTATGATCATTGAAGGCATTCTCTCACTTCAAGCAGGTGATTCACCAACCGCTATCGAGGCTAAATTGATGGTCTTCATTCCTCAGAATGAGCGCGAGGCTATCAAAGGCGGCGGCGGCGAGTAATAAGGAGTGAAGTAAATGGCAAAGAAGAAACGCGGCAAGGCACACGAAGAAGAAGCCAGTGAGGCTTGGTTACTGCCTTATTCGGACTTGATGACTCTGCTGCTGGCTCTTTTTATAGCACTGTTTGCAATCACACAGACAGATCAAACTAAAATAACGGCGTTGGCACAGGCTTTTTCTGCCGCTTTCAATATGGGTGGACCTTCATTCTTCAATCAGATGGGACCAAATGTCAGTGCACAGCGACAGATTATCTCTGACGAAGATGTAGGAAATAATGCTTATCTTCAGGAAAATCAATCCTTAGAAAGTATTCAGCGTCAATTAGAAGAATACATTGAGCAAAATAACTTGCAGGATCAACTCTCCACTCAACTTGAAGAAGAAGGCTTGATGATCCGTATCAAAGAAAAAGCCCTCTTCCCGTCAGGTTCGGCGGATCTCGTGCCGGAATCAGCGAGAATTGGCCCTATCGTTGCCGGATTGTTGGCGTCAATACCGGAACGTGTGCTAATTTCGGGACACACAGACACCGACCCTATCAGCAATGCAAGATTCCCGTCAAACTGGGAACTCAGTTCAACCCGTGCATTGACTTTTATGAAGTATCTGCTGTCCATAAATCAAGATTTAAATCCCGCCAGATTTTCAGCAATCGGCTATGGCGAATACAGACCCATTGCCAACAATGATACCGTAGAAGGCAAGCAGAACAATCGACGCGTTGAGATTTTGATCGCCCGCACTTTGAGATTTAATCCCAACGAAGGTATAACTTCACAAACTGACGCAGATATAGTTGCCAAGTAATATGATTGTAGGTATCGGAACTGATATTATTGAGATAGAGCGGGTCAAACAAGCCATAAATAACAGACATTTTGTTGAACGTGTATATACTGTCAAAGAACAAAATTATTGCGAAAGTCGAGGACGACAAGCAGCAGCCTCTTATGCCGCACGTTTTGCCGGTAAAGAGGCTTTTTTCAAGGCTATTGGCACCGGAATTATTTGCAGTTTGACGGAAGTTGAGATTTTGAATGACAATCTGGGCTGCCCTCATATATTTTTGACAGGTAAAGCTGATGAGCTTGTCACTAAAGCAGAGGCAAAGAAAATCCACATTTCACTCAGTCACTCAAAAGATTATGCCGCTGCCACTTGTGTCATAGAGAAATGATAAATTTAATTAATAGATGGGGACGTTTGTAATGAAGATAGCTTTAGCAAATCAAATGCGTGAGATTGATAGAAGAGCAATCGAAGATTTCGGTATCAATGAAATTGTACTCATGGAGAATGCCGGCCGCAAAGTTGCCGAAGCGGTTTGTCAAGCCTTGGAGACAGTCTCCAAAAAAAGTATATGTATTTTATCCGGCAGCGGCAATAATGGCGGCGATGCACTTACTGCTGCGCGTTATCTGTCCAATCTTGGTGCAAGGATAAAGGTTTTTCTGATCGGTAACAAAAACCACAGGACAGAATCGCTCAATATACAAATGAAAACCCTCCGAGCTATGGGGATTGAATTGCAGGTGCTTGAGACGGACAGGGCTTGGGAACGCCTGCAGGTGACTTTGAGATTTTCTGATGCTATAGTTGACGGTGTGTTGGGGACAGGCTTTGTCGGGCAGATGAGACCGGCAGTCCTGCGGCTTGTCAGACTTATCAACTCAACAAACAAGCCTGTAATTTCCGTTGATATTCCGAGCGGTGTTGAGGCGGACAGCGGACAGGTCGGTGAATCGGCGGTAAACGCAACATATACCGTGACTTTAGGCTTGCCGAAGTTCGGGCACTATATCTGCCCCGGTGCCTCTTACGTCGGCAAATTAATCGTTGATGATATAGGGATTCCATCGCAGTTGCTCAATGACGACATACATCAGACAATCATTGATGATGAGTTGGCTGTCACTCTGCTGCCGGCTCGTCCCAAAGATGCACACAAAGGCAGTGTCGGAAAAATTTTGGTTATAGCCGGATCGCGTGGAATGACGGGTGCGGCGACTCTTGCCTCAGAGGCTGCTCTTAAAGCCGGTGCGGGCTTGGTGACTCTTGCTGTGGCGGAGAGTTTAAATCCTATCTTTGAAGTTAAGCTCACTGAAGTGATGACGGCTCCTCTGTCGGAAGTTAAGGCCGGATTAATCGGCGGTGATAAGGCAGTCAGTCAACTTTTGAATCTCACTGAAAAAGTTGATGCGGTATTGATAGGCTGCGGGCTTGGTCGTGAGAAAGAGACGCTGGAAATGGTGCAGAAGATCGTTGAGACTGTTGACAAGCCGCTCATTCTCGACGCTGATGCTCTCTATGCTTACAATGGAAAATTGGACTCAATTAAAATATGTAAACAAATCCCTATTCTGACGCCCCATCTCGGTGAACTTGCCGCATTACTCGGAATAACCGTTGAAGAAGCACGGAGCAATCTGATTGAGATCGTCCGCAACGCCGCCAAGGAATACAGGGCAATATTCGTTGCGAAGTGTGAAAGTACCGTTGTTGCTTATCCTAATGGTGAGATATTTATCTCTGCTCTGGGCAACGAGGGTATGGCGACCGCCGGCTGTGGTGACGTTCTGGCAGGGACTATCGCGGGACTTATGAAACAGACGCCCTTTGCACCCATTGCCGGTGTCTATCTGCATGGCACGGCGGGAGATATGGCCTTTACCGAAAAGAGCGACGGCCTCATTGCCTCAGATATTTTGGATAATTTACCTGTGGCGATGAAAAAACTTCTCGGCAATGAAGGCTAATCAAAAATAGCCGTCTCAGTCAGCGGCTTTTTGTTTTATCAAAAATGATCACAAAATAAATAAAGGTGGTTTTATATTTGGGATTTTCAAAATTGGAATCGGCAATCACCGGACAAATTGCAAGCCTGTTCCAAAAGCGCGGAACAGTGGAACCCTCCGCATTAATCAAAGCATTGGAAAGAGAAGTAGTCCTTCAGGAGAAGAAGACGGGGGAAGGGCTTGTTGTGCCGAATGATTATACAATCTATCTTTGTGAGGAGGATTGTCACAGGCTCTCGGCTGCCCGTATATTCAAGGCTCTGCATGAGGCGGTTGAGCGCAAAGTCATTCGCGAGAATTGCTTTATGGACGGCACTTTATCAATCAGAATTGAAAAAATGTTCAGCGGCGATGAAGCCATTGTGATAAAGTCTAAATATATGGACGATTCCAAAACTGATGAGGATACCATAGATTTAGAAAATGATATAATATCAAATACCCTCGTCGATCAAAAAACTCTGGTAGAAGACGAAAAGACTATTATTGCAGATAAGCAGGATTTTACCGCTCCAAAAGCTGTATATCCACGTCAAATTGAATATGAGATTGCTAAATTGACGCTGCAGGACGATGACAGCAAAGATGAATTTATACTTGGTGAAAAGCAATTCTATATCGGACGAAAAGAAAATAATGATTTAGTGATTGCTGATGACAGCGTTTCGCGAATACACGCCTATATCTCTTATGACAGACACCGCCACGTTATTCGTGATGCCAACAGTTTGAATGGCACCTATATAAACAAAAAACTCATAGATAAGCAGGAACTCAAGCACGGTGACAAAATTCTTGTTGGCAATATGATGATTACTTACGAAGTGATTTAGTGAATCTCGTATAACTTCAGCAAAATAATATAAAAAATGTGCGAGGTGAGGAACTTGACTAAATACGAGCAGGCAACTAATGTTGGATTGATACGCAAACAGAATGAGGACTCAATAGCCGTCATTGAGCCTAATACATTTATCGTTGCAGACGGAATGGGCGGACAGGCTGCCGGTGAGGTCGCAAGTCGAATGTTAATCGAAACTGTAAAAAATGAATTAAATGCTGTACCTTTGCCTTGGAATGAAGAAATTTTGAAAGCGGCAATATTAAAGGCAAATGAGAATATTCTATATGAAGCAAGAAAAAATTCAGAGTACGAAGGTATGGGAACGACGGCAACAATCCTTCACATAGCACAACCTCAAGAATCTCAACCGCAAATTATAACTCAACGAGCATTCTATGCTCACGTTGGAGACAGTCGATTATACAAACTCGAATCTGATCGCCTCAGACAGATAACCAGCGATCATTCCTATGTTGAGGATTTAGTCCGACAAGGTGAACTCACCGAAGAAGAGGCAAGAAGTCACCCAATGAAAAATGTCTTGACTCAGGCGGTTGGTGCCGTTGATAATCTTGATGTTGAGGTCGGCACTTTTAAGGTCAAGAGCGGCGATCTTTTCCTTCTATGTACAGACGGCTTGACGAATATGGTTAATGATGAGGAAATTTTTAATATATTGCACTCGACAAAAAATCCCGCCGATGATCTGATTGCGGCTGCACTCAGTCATGGCGGTAAGGATAATGTGTCAGTGATAGTGGTCGGCGTTTTATGATCTTTGATGATGTTCAATGTCTACGCAGAGCCTTGGGCTTGCCGAAAATCTCAGATAACATCATTGCGTGCATACTGTCAGTGGGCGTTAGATCTAACTTTAAGGCAGTTTTCTCCTTCGATTTAGTATCCTCCACGTTTGAAGGTTCTGCAGATTGTTCCTGATTCTCTGAAATAGTTCTGAATATTTCCTGTCTGCGTCGATATACATCTGCAATGCTGTCACCCCGTTTAATTTGCACTACTTCTTCAGAAGGCACCGGTAGCCGTTGCAAGTTGGGATCATTCGCCAGAGTTGGTATCTCAAATATTGCATCTTCACTGTCCTGTTGAGTTTGATCTTGTTCTGAAGGCAGTTTCGGCATTGGCTTTTTGCGGACTACGCCTTCAAGTACTGAATATATAATCCAAATGAAAAATATGATTGAAAAAATTTCATCCACAGCTCTCACCTCACAATACAATTTTAAACAAAATATTGATTAATGTCAACGTTTCAATTTGAGCTGTTGAATGAGTAAAGAGGTGTTTCCCTTGAATATAGTTAATTCCGTTGAAGTTGGTTTTGATGAGATCAAGCGACTTCTGACAAAAAAATCATTTGATGAAGTTGAATTGTCGCCTAAAATCCGCGAGGCTAATAAAAAGATATTCGGGGCTGATTTGACGGCAGTGGAGATTGTCCGCAAGATTGTCAATGATGTCAGGGCGAAAGGTGATACGGCTGTCATTGAATACACTAAAATGATTGACGGCGTTGAGTTAAAGCCCGCAGACTTCCTCGTCACAGAAGAAGAAATTGCCGCGGCTGAATCGAAAGTTGACGCTAAAATAGTTGAATCGCTGAAACGTGCGGCAGATAATATCAGGCACTTTCATCAAGAGCAGTTGCCTAAATCTTGGATAACCTATCGCGAGCATGGCTCAATTCTCGGTCAGGCAGTAGTTCCGCTTGATCGCGTTGGTGTATATGTTCCAGGTGGTACGGCGGCTTATCCTTCAAGTGTGCTGATGAATACAATCCCCGCTAAAGTCGCCGGTGTCGGTGAGATTGTGATGATGTCACCGACAAAGACAGGTGAGCTCAATCCTTATGTTTTGATTGCCGCAAAGCTCGCCGGAGTTGACAAAATCTACAAGATCGGTGGGGCACAGGCGATTGCGGCTATGGCGTTCGGCACTGAAACTGTCCCGCGTGTCAACAAGATAACCGGCCCCGGCAATATCTTCGTTACGCTTGCCAAGAAAGAGGTCTACGGACATTGTGATATTGATATGCTTGCCGGACCGAGTGAGATTTTGATTATCGCTGATGAGACGGCTGATCCTGTCTACACGGCGGCTGATATGCTCAGTCAAGCCGAACACGACCCGCTGGCTTGCAGTATTGTCATTACGACTGACTCAAGCCTTGCCGACAAGGTTGCCGCTGAAGTTCAAATTCAGCTTGAAAAATTGCCACTTCGTGAGATTGCCTCTGCCTCGATTGAGCGAAATGGTCTGATAATCGTTGCCAAGGACATGGAGGAGGCTGTCACCTTCGCTAACATTTCCGCGCCGGAACACTTGGAACTTTTAGTTGATGAGCCTTTCACTGTCCTGCCGAAAATAAAAAATGCCGGAGCAGTATTCCTCGGTTCCTATTCACCGGAGCCGCTCGGTGATTATCTTGCCGGTCCAAATCACGTCCTGCCGACCGGCGGCACGGCAAAATATTATTCTGTCTTGAATGTTGAGACTTTTTTGAGGAGAATGAGTCTGATTTCCTATACCAAGCCCGCTCTCCTCGACGCCGCTGAGGATATTAAACGCCTTGCCCACGCTGAAGGTCTGGACGCTCATGCCGCTGCCATCTCAGTCCGCAATTCTTAAATCAAAGAGAAAGATGTAATTTAAATGGCCAAAATCAATAAACCTAATACTTCTCAAGCACCAAAAATATCAATCGTAATGCCGATGTATAATGTTGAAAAATACATCAAGCAGAGCCTGGAAAGTATTTTAAATCAAACATTTAATCAGTATGAAGTCATCATCATAGACGATTGCAGTACAGACAGTTCTATATCAATCGTTGAGAAAATGGCACCAAAATTTAATGGCAATTTGCAGTTGATAAAGCGAAGTAAAAATTCCGCTGCACCAGGTATTCTACGCAATGTTGGAATAGGACTTTCAAGGGGAAAATATTTGCTTTTTATGGACAGCGACGACGTTATTTTAAAGACAGCTCTTGAAGAACTCTATAATGCTGCTGAAACTACTAATGCTGACGTTTTGCATGAAGAAAGATTTCTCATAACCAGAGATAGAAGCGAAGAACTCACCAACACTACTCCGCTCATTCCAATCACTTGGGAACGCAAAGATGAAAACGGTTTTGTTACCAAGAATACACCCATTTCTGAAGATATTGTCGATCGCCTCAAAAGGTATAGTCAAGGACAATTCTACTGGAACACTTGGAGTAAACTATTCAAACGAGACTTTATCATCAAAAATAATATAATATTTCCTGATCTGTTTTCTGCTGAAGATATGGTCTTCTGTTTCAAGGCTTTATGTTTAGCTAAAAATTACGTCCGTATTCCAAATGTTGTCTATTTTTATCGAATCAGACAAGGATCTATTGCTCACCACGACCGCCAAATGGAAGATCATGTACAGAGACAAGTTAAAATCATCATTGATGGTACCAAATGTCTCAATGGCTTTATGAAGGACTTTGAAATCTTTGATGAATATCCAGAGTTTAGGCAGAATGTGCTTGATATTTTCATCAGAGAGCATTTCAGGCATCTCAGACAGATCTATGCAAGTACACCGGTTCACGAGATCAACAAGATTCTGTACAAGGAATTTTTGACTGCCTCTAATGTTGACGCATCGTTGATAAGTTACTTCTTCAGTGAGGCTAATCTGTTCAGAGTACTCTTCGACCAAGCTCAACAGCACATCGCACAACTTCAAGAGGAAGTGCAAGCGTTGAAGGGCGGAATTAATCAATAATCTTGATTGTATT
The DNA here is from genome assembly GCA_905233325.1 of uncultured Selenomonadaceae bacterium. Classification (GTDB taxonomy): domain Bacteria; phylum Bacillota; class Negativicutes; order Selenomonadales; family Selenomonadaceae; genus Quinella. The sequence goes on along the minus strand of CAJODU010000011.1, from coordinate 2,818 downwards.
GAGGGAAGTGTCGGCGGCACCGATAAGGCGTCTGCCGATATTTTTGTTTGTCTTGATATAGTTGACAATCTCAGCGGTTATCAACTCACCTGGCTGCAATATGGGTATACCCGGCGGGTAGAAGGTCACTTCCTCGGCACTGATTTTGTTGATTGCCTCATCAATTCTGACTGTAGTTTTGGGTGAGTAGAAGGCGTCACGAGGCGTGAGGATTGATTCGGTATTGGGAATAGTAAGAGTTGAGGTCTGAAGGACTGAATTGTGAGGCTTTCGGTGATTAGGCAGGCTTTTAAGAGCGGAGATCAGTCTGTCGATTTCACTGTCGGTGTCGGCGAAAGTTATCAAAAAGAGCAGATTATTAACGTCTGACAGCTCACACTGAATCTTATATTGATGTCGAAGTATACTTTCAGCCTCCATACCCGTCAAGCCAATCTCACTAACGTTGACGGTGACTTTGGTGAGGTCAAAATCAAAACCTTCAACCGTATCAAAAGTCTGCAAGCCGTCAATGTGACTGATTGCCCTTCTTAACCGTTCGGACAGATTGATTGCTCTTTCAAGTAGTTCCCTGCCTGTCTCCTGCATTTGAAGGCGTGCAATGTCCAAGGACGCCAGCAAGAGGTAGTTGGGACTTGTCGACTGCAGCATACTCACCGCTTGCTTGACGTGCTCAACATCAATCAATTCTGACTTCATCATCAGCATTGAGGTCTGCGTCAACGAACCCAGCAGTTTGTGCGTACTCTGTGCCGCAAGGTCTGCACCCGCGTCTATTGCCGAGAGCGGCAATTTGTCACTGAAACGCAAATGGGCACCGTGAGCCTCATCAACCAGCAGTAACATACCTCGCTCATGCAGGAGTTTTGCTATCTCCGGCAAGTCAGACGCGACGCCGTAATAATTCGGCGAAACGATTATCAATGCCTTAGCTTGCGGATATTTGTCAACCGCCTTGCGGACTGTCTCCACTGTCAAGTTCAACGGGATTCCTAATTTTGAATCAGTCTCCGGCATTAGGTAGGCAGGTCTTGCACCTGAGAGTATCAATCCCGACATAACGCAGCGATGAGCATTTCTCGGCACCAGCACCAAGTCATCAGGCTTGAGAGCTGCCATTATCATTGCCTGGACTGCTGAAGTTGTACCATTGACCATGAAGAAGGCTTGATCGGCGTTCCATAGGTCTGCCGCCAGTGTTTGTGCCTCTTTGATACAAGTCTGCGGGTCGTGCAGGTCGTCCAGCTCCTCCATCAACGAGACCTCACGCCGCAACCCTTCAGGCGTCACCAACTCCCTCAACAGCGAATGAGCACCAAGCCCCTGCTTGTGTCCGGGTGTGTGGAAGGCAAGGGCTTTATCTGCCGAATATCTCCTCATAGCCTCAGCAATCGGCGAAGAATCTTTAATCATCAGTACACCTTGATATTATCTATATCGTCGTCCTCAATGTACTGATCCAAGAATGAGAAAATCCTGTGAAAGTAAGCATTAGGATTGACTATTTTGGCATCAGCGTGACCGGCACCATCAACGGCGAATATCTCTTTGACAGAAGAGTGACAGACATCGTAGAGCTGCTGCATCATGTAGTAGGGGACGAGTTTATCGTCAGTGCCGTGAATGAAGAGGATAGGGACGTTGATGTTGGGAACGTAAAGGATAGGAGCCGCCTCCGTCACGGCAGTGCCGGTCTTGAACTTGCTCACGAGATCGACGATATTCATTATCGGGAATGAAGGCAGGTTGAAAATGACTTTGAGCTGCATTTTGAACATATTGTATGCACTGGTATAGCCGCAATCTTCGACAACTGCCACCAAGTTCGGTGAGTTTGACTTTCCTGCTGCCATCATGACGGTAGCTGCACCCATTGAGACGCCGTGCAGGACGATTCTCGCTTTGGGATCTACTTGAAGTATCTTGTCAATCCAGAGCAGGAGATCGTCACTCTCTTTGGCTCCCATTGTGAGATAAATCCCCTCACTTGTGCCGGAAGTACGCAGATCAGGCGTCAGTACATTGTAGCCTTTGATTAAGTAAGGCTCGGTATAATCCCAAGAAAATCGCTGATCTCTGCCGTAACCGTGAACTAAGATTGCCCAATGGTGGCTCGACGTCTCAGGCAGAAAGTAGGTTGCATTTAACTTCAGACCGTCAGCGGAGGTGATAGACCAAGATTCATTCAGATAGTTGGGCTTTTCGGGTGCGAGGCGTGTGGGATCGTGGATATTTGCACAGGCGGGCGGACCGGAATTTATGTCTGTAGGATCAGGTCGTTTGAGAGCAAAATTTACAAAATAATCCCCTATCACATAACTCAATACAATCAATAAAACAGCTATCAGAGCTATTATTTTATTTCGCATTATATTTCCACCTTCCAAATGATGAAATTTTTTTTATTATATCATATTTTACAAAAAAATTTCACAAAAAAACGCTGAATTTTCATCAACGTTAATTTTTTTGAATTATTTTTTATTTTTTATAAAATGTGGCACAGTTTCCCAAAATTTTCTTGCTCTCGTAGGCGACTGTATCAGCTCGTTTGTACAAATGCTTTTTTGAGACAGTCCGCAATCGCAATTATCACCTTGTCGCCGACATCGTGACCAAAATTATCGTTAATCGACTTGAATTTATCGGCGTCCAGCAGGCAAAACATTCCTTCAGTGCCCTCTGATATCAATTCAGTGATTTTCTTCTCGCCGCCGCCGCGATTATTCAATTTAGTCATTGCGTCCGTCTCGGAAAGATATAATAAATGATTTTCGCGTTGCTTTTCCTCGTCAATCAACTCAATCGCAAAAACTAT
>CAJODU010000010.1 GCA_905233325.1 uncultured Selenomonadaceae bacterium | reverse complement strand
CAGTATCTGCCCAGCCAGCTTGCTCCAAAAGTGCCTTTGCACCGTCAAGATCATATTCAACAGTATGGACAGCATTATCACCAAAGGAGAGATTGCCGGGAAACGGTCCCACCGCAGGACTGCCATTGCCGCTCAATAGCACCTTCGTGAAGTTCTCCTTGTCGATAGCCATTGAGATAGCCTTGCGGACATTCAAATCTTGAAGGGCAGGTGTCTTGAAGTTGAAGGCCGCTTGATATACCCTTGTAGTGTCAACTTGACTTAGCTTGTAGTTATCATTCTTGAAGAGTTGAAGGCTTGAGTAGGGCAGACCTTGAACGGCGTCAAGTTCGCCATTCTGCATAGCCATTGTCAAGGTGTCGCCGTCGGTTATGCTCTTGACGATGATCTTATCCATCTTCGGCTTGACTTCTCCCCAGTAGTTCTCATTTCTCACCAGATCAATCTGAGTGTCAGTGACTTTGACTGCCTTGTAGGGACCTGTCCCCACGACAATCCTGTCCACCTCACCGCTCTCAACATCAACAATACAGCCATAAGGATCGGAGAGGTAATTGAGCAGGGCAGGAACTTTTTCACTTGAGTGGATAGTCACCGAGAGACCGTCGGCTGTGATAGAATCAATCTTCAGATCCTTGGGCGCGCGGTCGTGCTTGGTGATTAAATCCTCAAGGCAAGCCTTAACTGCCGCACCGTCCACCTTTTTACCGTTACTAAAGACTACATTGTCCTTGAGGTTGATTTTGACAGTGTATTCGTCAATTTGCTCAAAGTCCTTGGCAATCCAGGGTTCAAGCTCCATCTTCTCATTAAACTTGAAGAGAGTCTCGCCAATGCCGTAGCGAATGGTTGACCAGCCGCTGTAACTCTCATGAGGATTCGTCCCCGTATTCTCCATAGCCACGCCATAGGCAATCGTGCCATAGGTGAAGGTTTTATCCTCACTGCTTGATTGACCTTCAGAACCGCAGCCACTCAAAGTTACCGCCGAAAGGGCAGCTAAAATTGCAGCCAACAACCTCTTCTTGATCATTACTAATCACTCCTATTGTTGAATTTTTTCCAGTATAAGAAAAAAAAGCCTGCTCGACAAGCCCCGTGTGGGGATATTATGCTAAGGTTTAACTCTTTTAAAAAATTTTTAAAAATGTATTGCATATTGCCGATATTTGTGATATACTACTTTTTGTCGGGACGTGGCGCAGCTTGGTAGCGCACTTTCTTGGGGTGGAAGGGGTCGTGAGTTCAAATCTCATCGTTCCGACCATTTGTTTGAAATTAATGTAAATTATATAAATTTGATCCGACTCGCTGAGGCGAGTTTATTTTTTAGGTAACTTTTTAGTGATTTAGGTGATGTAATGGAGCAACTTTCACAAACTTTTTTGACATTCATTGACCAGTATGGCTATTTTGCTGTCGTTATTCTGATGGCGATGGAGAATGCCTGCATACCTGTTCCCAGTGAATTGATATTGGGATTCGCGGGTTACTTGATATTTGCAGAGCGTATGACTTTCACGGGTGCTACTGTTGCCGGAATGGTTGGCGGTATGCTGGGATCAATATTTGCTTATATGGTCGGACATTCAAAGGGCAGAGAATTTGTAGACAAGTATGGAAAATATTTTTTTATTAAAAAATCTCATGTTGACTTGGCACAGCGTTGGTTTGACAAATATGGTATAAAAGCTGTCTTCTTCAGCAGAATGCTCCCTGTTGTCAGAACTTTTATTTCACTGCCGGCAGGATTTGCTCACGTCAATTTTAAGCAATTCCTTTTCTATACCTTCATCGGCTCGCTGCCTTGGACAATGTTGATTTTATTCGCCGGAATGAAACTCGGTGAGAGCTGGAAATACCTTCTGGAAATCGGACATGAAGCAAGTATAGCCTTTGTAGTGATATGTATAGCAATTATTCTTATTTGGTATATTAGAAGAAAAAAACGCGTCAAATAAGATTTTTTAGAGTTTTATTAAAATAAGATTAGAAAATCTTTTATTTTTTTCATCAAATTTTAATCTTATTCTAAAGATTTTTTTTAAAAAACGTGATACAATTCGGCACATAAAGAAATAAAAAAACATCCACACTTTATTAAATGCTTTTGCGGCTCCACCAGTCGACAAAAGATGTGGGGATCCATTGATCTCACCAATCGATGGAGCATGGTAAAAAAGAATATAGACTTTTGAAAGTTTCGTCGATCTCACCAATCGAAGAAATTTGACAAAGTGCAGAGAGGTGATGTAAAGGATTTTAACTTAGCTTTCTGAAGTAAAACGAAAAGGCAGGGCTTTCAATTTTGGGAGGTCTTGTCTTTTTATTTAACATAAATTTGACACAAAAAAAGAGGCTTTTATTTCCCAAAGTTTGGAAGAAAAGCCTTTTATATTGCAATGAGTATTTACTGATTAGTTATTTTTTTGACAGCCTCAGAGAGAGGCGGAATCATCTGCTTTTTGCGACTCATAACACCCGGCAGGTAGACATGGGTGCCGCTGGCGTCCTTTTTGAAGGCCTCACCAATCAAAGTTTTGGGTGAACCGGTAAAGAGCAGGTAAGTAGCCTCCTCAAGAATGTCAGTGACCATCATTAAATCCATATCATAGCCTTCGCGGTCGCAGTTCTCCTGCATTGCTGCAATCAATTTATCCTCAATGTCAAGCACTTCTTGCGGATCCATAACTGAAATCTGCGAAACGACAATCTTATAATCGCCAATCTTGAACTCCTTGAGGTCAGTTTTGATGATCTCCTGCGGTGTCTTGTCGCCAATACCTGCACCGGCCTTGAGCATTGCAAGACCGTATTCACGCAGATTGACACCGGCAATTTGTGCAAGACGCTCTGCCGTTCTCTTATCCTTCTCTGTGCAAGTTGGAGACTTAAAGAGGACTGTATCAGAGAGAATGGCGGAGAGGAGCAGACCTGCAATCGAAGGTGGAATATCAATATCATTCTGCCAATAAATGTTGGCAATAATCGTGCAAGTACAACCAACGGGTTCCTGGTGAATGTAAATCGGCTCTGAAGTCTGAATACCGCCAAGTCTGTGGTGATCGACAATTTCAACGATTTTAGCGTCCTCAATACCCTCAATGGCCTGTCCGCGCTCATTGTGGTCAACGAGGATTATACGCTCATGTGCCGGCAGCATAATCTCATCAGAAGTGACAATACCGACAAGTTTATTATTCTCGACAACAGGGTAACTTCTAAATCTGTGCTCGTCCATAATGCCCTTGATATCACTCAAAAGATCCATAGGCTTAAAGCAGATCGGATTGTCGTGCATAATGCGGCGGATAGGCACACACTGATTAATCAAACGTCCAACAGTGTAAGTGTCATAAGGCGTGGAGAGAATGAAACGGTTGAGAGCTTTAGCCTCGGCGATAATTTCAGGCGGCACGCGGCAATCATTGGTAATAATCAAGCAGGAAACATCAAGCGCAAGAACTTTTTTAAGAGTGTCAAGACTTCTGTCACCTGTGAGAACAATATCACCGGGTTCAATAATCTCCTTAGCTTTGGCAACGCTGCCGGTGAGGATTCTGATATTTCCTTCAATGATCTCATTCTCGTCGCCGGAGACCAGTGCCTTAGCCTCTGTGGCCTGGATTATATCACGATAACGAACGCGCATATCAGCGAGACTCTGAAGACCAAGCTCAAGGAAATAACGTTTAGCAAGATCGCCGGTTGACACAATACCAACGAGGCCGCCCTTGCTGTCAACGACAGGAATGGATTTCAGATCGGTTTTACGCATAACTTCACCGAGATGTCTTATTGTGTCATGCTGTCTGACAACAGTCTTGACTTCAAGCACAACATCTTTGACACGCGGATAGAGGTCTTGAATCATAACAGGCTCATCAATCTTAAAATATTCAAGTGCGTATTTTGTTTCGTTGTTGACCTTGCCGCAACGTGCCGCGACAGCATTTATTCCCATTGCCCTTTTCAAATTTGCATAGCTGATCGCCGAGCAGATAGAATCAGTATCAGGATTGCGGTGACCAATTACATAAATAGGTTTACCCTTCATCAAATTGCCCTCCCATATCATCGAATCGAGACGAAAAAAATTGATAGACATATTATACGCAAAAATATTAGCCTTGTCTATGCAAAATTCAGAAATTTTTTTCATCTTCAGAAATTCAGTTGTAACCGAATGTCATTAACTTCCACTCGCCGCCGTCACTTCTTGCCAAGTACCAAGACCAATCCTCATACTCTGAATCAATGTTAAATGCAGTTTTATTATCTTCGGAGGATTTTGGTGAATGGAAGCTGCTGAAAAATGCAATGCACTGTGTAAAGTTCGGCTCATAGCCTTGACTTGCCGCCAGATCATTCATCCAGTTGATATTTTCTTTGGTGTTGCAATAATCATCATCGGTGTAACGAATACTGTGCAGCTCGCAACCGTCCCATCTGCTGAATTTTTCTTTGATGATCTCGATTGCCGAGTCCATATCCTCCTGTGTGTAAATTTCAGACACGCCATAGTCAATTCTGACTTTGGAAATGTCACCGGCAGCCTCAGCAGCATTGCAATAAAAGACAATGATTAATGCCAGGAGACTTACAACAGCACTTTCAAAAAATTTTTTATTATACACTAAACTCACCACCATTTATTATACTTATGCTTGTCAAAACATCACAAAAGAAGTAAAATAAAATTAAAGGGAAAATTTTTTCTATGATTTTAACACATTTTTAAATTTTTTGACAGAATCTGAGTTATTTAATTATAGAATGTTATACAGGAGAGATCATATTGAAGATTCAAATAGAGTCGCTGGGTTGTAAAGTCAACGGCGTTGAGGCAGAATCAATCGCAGAACTCTTTAGAAAGTGCGGACACGAGATCGTCAAGGAAGGTGCCGACTTTGTCATCATCAACACCTGCTGCGTAACCGGCGAGGCAGAGGCCAAAAGCCGCCAAGCTATCCGAAAAGCCCTCAAAAGTGGGGCAAAGGTTGCGGTGATGGGCTGCTATGGACAACTTGCGCCTGATATTATCAAGGAGATCGGGAGCAGTGTCATTGTTGGCACTTCTGAGAGAAAGAGCATTGTTGACAAAGTTGAGGAGATATTCAGACAGCAAAATATTAATCCTTCAACATTAGAAATGTCCAATACCTATGAAGATCTGCCGCACGTTCCGAGCAAGACCCGCGCATTTATGAAAATACAAGACGGCTGCAACGGTCAATGTACTTATTGCATCATTCCGAAAGTCAGAGGCAAGTCACGGAGCCGCAGTCTTGACAGTATCATTGAGGAATGTGAGTCACTTCAAAGCTACAAGGAGATTGTCCTGACGGGGATTAACCTCGGTCAATATGGCAGTGACTTAAACTTGACTTTAACCGACGCCATTAAAGCCGTCCTCAACAATACAACGGCAAGGGTGAGGTTATCCAGCGTTGAGCCTGATGAAGTCACCGAAGAGTTAATCAACCTCATCATAACCGAGCCAAGAATCTGCAAGCATTTACATATACCCGTTCAGAGTTGCAGTGACGCCGTACTCAAGGCTATGCACCGCACTTACACAGTCAATGACTTCAAGCAAATGGTAAAACGTCTGCACGCTGCCATTCCAACGATGATGATAGGCATTGATATTATACTCGGTTTTCCGACAGAGACAGAAAAAATGTTCAGCGAAACGTTGGCTTGCTTGAAAGAGCTGCCTGTAAGCCACTACCATGTATTCGGTTATTCAATGAGAGAGGGTACACCTGCAGCGGAGATGAAACAGGTATCGCCGAATGTAAAGAAATCCCGCGTTGACAAAATTCTTGCCCTCGCAGTGGAGAAGAAAGCAGCATATCTAAAAAAATTAATCGGCAGTGAGGTTGAAGTCTTGACGGAGAGGGCAAGAGATCACGCCGAAGGTAATTTCATCGAAGGACACAGCAGCGAATATGTGAAAGTCTACATCAAAGGTGAGGCACCTCTCAACGAAATAATCAAAGTCAAGTTGACAGAAATTTTCAAAGACGGTATTATAGGTGTTGTTGATAATTATTAAACGATGGGAAGGTGAGTACTTTCTTTGACAGTGAATAATAATGATATTGAGACAATTTTGGTGACGGCGAAAGGTGAGCATATTCGTCCCAAAACCCAAGGACAGCAAGATTATATAGATACAATTCGCCGCAATGTTATAACATTGGGCGTGGGGCCTGCCGGAACAGGCAAGACTTATCTGGCGGTTGTTATGGCGGCTTATTATCTGCGCGTCAAGGACGTCAAGAAAATCATTCTGACACGCCCTGCCGTTGAAGCCGGTGAGCGTTTGGGATTTTTGCCCGGTGATATCAGAGAGAAGGTCGATCCCTATCTCAGACCGCTCTATGACGCCCTGCAAGATGTTTTAGGTTTTGATATGTACCAAAAATTCACCAGCCGCGGTATAATAGAGATTGCACCGCTTGCATATATGAGGGGCAGGACACTTAATGATGCTTTTGTAATTCTGGATGAGGCACAAAATACTACAAGCCGTCAAATGAAAATGTTTCTCACGAGGCTTGGCTTTAATTCAAAGATGGCAGTTACCGGAGATTTGGGACAGATTGATTTGCCGCGAGGTGTCCGCTCCGGTCTCACTGAGGCAGTGGAAATATTGCAAGATATTAAAGGCGTCGGAATTGCCAAGCTGGATTCAAGCGACGTCATTCGCCATGATGTAGTCTCAAGAATCATTGACGCCTATGATAACTATGAGATGATGAAACAGTCAAAGGAAAATGAATATGGAAATAATAATCAGCAAAGAACCTGAAACTATAGCTATCAATGAATCGATTGTCGAAGAGATCAAGACGGCAATAAATTTAATTGGTAAACTCTACGACGTTGATAATCATGAGGTCAGCATAACCCTCACAGACGATACGACAATTCACAAACTCAACAAAGAATATCGCGGAATAGATCGCCCGACTGATGTGCTGTCCTTTGCCTTCCTTGAAAGTGATGAGCCGGAGATTATCATTGATGATACCGATAAGGCGATAGATTCCCTTGGCGATATAATAATCTCTGTTGAAAGGGCTGAGAGTCAAGCCGAGGATTACGGACACAGTCTCCGTCGGGAGATAGTATTTTTGACTGTCCACGGTATGTTGCACCTTCTCGGCTATGATCATATGGAAGAAGCAGATCGTCTGGAAATGGAGAAGGAACAGGAATATATAATGTTTCGCCTTGGAATTGGCAGAGATTAAAAATAGAGTGATTTGTCAAAAAACTTTTCTCCGACATAGAATAATTTCAGAAAACTATGATAAAATATCCAAAAGATGATCGGAAGGAAGTGAGCTTATGTCTCGCACAGAAAAATCAGATGATATTAATCTCAAGGAACTCAAAATCGGACTTTTTGGGAAACGCAGCAGCGGCAAGTCAGCATTGATAAATGCTTTGCTGGGGGAAGACTCTGCTGATATTTCCGAAACGAAAGAGCCCATTTACAAGGCAATGGATATACAGGGCATCGGAGCGGTAACCATTGTCGATACTGCCGGTCTTGATGGCAGCGATAAGCGTGTCAAGAAGACTAAAGAGGCGGCAGAAGAAATTGACGTTGCACTGATGTTGATTGCTAATGATTCAATGGAGTTGGAGCTTGCTTGGATCAATCGACTCAACAGGGCGGGAACAAAGATTATTCCTATTGTAAGTCAGGTGGACAAATGGCAGGACAATGGCAAACTTCTGGCGGCGGCTGTTCGTGAGGCCTCCGGCAAAAAGCCTGTTTGTGTCAGTGTCAAGCAAAATATAGGAATTGAGGAACTGCGTAAAGAAATTATTAAATTGATAAAGAATGAGGAATAGGGCATGGTTAGAAGATTATTATTTGTAATCTGTTTGATAATATTTGTGCTGCCGACGATGGTGAGTGCAGAGCAGGTTGATGATAATAAATATTATAAGCTGGAGAAGGTGCTGATACTCAGCCGCCACAATATCCGTGCACCGCTGTCAGGGAGTGATTCTATACTCTCAAAGATCACGACTCACAAGTGGTATGAATGGACTTCTGCACCGAGTGAACTCTCTCTCCGCGGCGGTGAGTTAGAAACATTGATGGGGCAATACTTCAGGCAGTGGCTTGTTAAAGAAGGCTTCATGACTGAAAATTACATACCCAAGGAGGGCGAGTTCCTTTTCTATGCAAATTCCAAGCAGCGTACAGTGGCGACGGCTCAATACTTCTCAAGCGGTATGCTGCCCATTGCAAATGTAAAGATTGAGCACAAATTTGCTGTTGAAGGCAGTGATCCCGTCTTCAGCCCACGATTCAGATTTATGAATGAGACTTTCCGCACCGAGGCGATTAAGCAGATAAATGAGATGGGCGGTGCTGACGGTCTCAAAGGTATCGGTGAAAGCCTCAAAAATGATTATAAAATCCTTGAAAAGGTGCTTAATATTAATAAATCGGAATATGCCAAAACGAATGACTTCAAAGGTTTCAAAACTGATGATACAGAGATGATCCTGGAACTTCACAAACAGCCGGCAGTAAGCGGATCATTAAAATTAGCCTCACAAGCAAGTGATGCCCTTATCCTTCAATGCTATGAGGAACCCAGTGCCATTAAAGCCGCCTTTAATAACAGACTCAGCGTTAAGGAATGGGAACAAATCGGCCACATTAAAGATGTTTATTATGATGTCCTTTTCACTGCACCCATAGTTGCCGTCAGTGTCGCCCATCCGCTGCTTGAGGTTATGAATGACGAGCTTGCTATCAAAAATCGCAGATTTACCTTCCTTTGCGGACACGATTCAAATATATCCAGTGTCCTTGCCGCTCTCGATGTTGAGGATTATTCATTACCGAATACTATCGAAAAGAAAACTCCAATCGGTTCCAAAGTAGTTATCCAAAAATGGCTTAGTAAAGATGGCCTTGAGTATGTCTCTTTAAATTTAGTCTATCAATCAACTGATCAAATGCGCAATCGTACAATGCTGACATTGAAAACGCCGCCAATGAGTTATCCTTTGAAGTTGAAGGGACTTTCTCAAAATGCAGACGGTCTTTACAAATTCAGTGATCTGCAGCACCGTTTCAAAGAGGCTATTTTTGCCTATGATGAACTGCCCGGGTATATAGTCAATGAGGCAGCATAAATTCTTATTAACAAGAGGTGTTTCAAGATGGACAAAAGAATCTTGACGACCGGTTTAATTGTAAGCACAATGCTGATGACGTTTCCTGTGATTTCAGATGCGGCTGCCAAAACTAACAAACCCACTAAAACCGCCGTCACAGCTGCAATCAAAAATGATACTAATTGGTACTATCTTTCTGCTGACGATAAATATGGCAAATTCTTTGAGCCGGATTCAGTGAAAGTTGTCAAAAAAGTCACCACCTCCAACGGTAAAGAGATCCCAACCGAGATAGAGGCGTGGACTAAGACAACCTACACTTACGAAGGGGCCGAGATGACGATTGAAAATTATGATATTAAATCAATCCTGCCTGATCCGAGTATGCTGGCTTACAGTATAGCACTTCTGAGAATCAACCCTCAAAATCGCACTATCCAATATGCCCGCGAAGACTTCTATGACGCCAACGGAAAAGTCACCTGGTCAACCACTGATGAAAAAATCAAGGAAATCAATGTACAGTCCTTTGATGAAGTTTTCTACGCCGCAATCGTTGATGAAGTCTTCAGACAAGGCGAGATGAACAGAAAGAATGCTAAAGACCGCTGGATAGATCTTTGGCAGGCGACTGACGAGAAGGGCAACACAACCACCGTCACGGCTGACACGACAACAATGAGACTCAAAGGCTCCAACTTGATCCTTTGGGAGTGGCAGGAGACTAAAAATTCTGCCGGCAAGGTCGTTGAGATTAAATTTATGAAAAAAGCCGTAAATTTATCACAAGGTACTGAAAAGATAAGTGCGGGTGATGTCTGGACGCCGCAGAGTTCATGGAATAATATCAAAGACGAATATGGCGGTGCTTACAGAATGATTCACGGAGATGCTCCCGAATATAAGGGTTTGGTTCGCCTTCGTGCCTTTGCCAAGGGTTACTCTAACTGGGTCAACCGCTACTCTATAGACTAAGCAATGGTGGTGATTTCTAATGCCTATAAAAATACCCAACAACCTGCCCGCCACGCATATTTTGGAGCAAGAAAATATTTTTGTAATGGACGCTGATCGAGCTTATTCGCAGGACATACGTCCACTTAGAATCTTGATTTTGAATTTAATGCCCATTAAACACGTCACGGAGACTCAGCTTTTGCGATTGCTCGGTAATACACCGCTGCAGGTTGAAGTTGACTTCATATATACAAAATCTTACATACCGACACACACGCCGCAGGATTATTTGACGGAGTTTTACGGCACATTTGAAAATGTTCGCGACAAAAAGTATGATGGCTTGATAATAACCGGCGCACCTGTTGAGTTTATGGATTTTGAGGAAGTTGCCTACTGGCAGGAAGTTGCAGATATTATGGAGTGGAGCAAGACGCATGTATATTCGACGTTCCATATCTGCTGGGGTGCTCAGGCAGGGCTTTACTATCATTATGGTATTCCTAAATATATCCTCGACGAAAAAATCTCCGGCGTCTACAAGCAGCGCGTTTGTGTAAGGCACGAGAAATTGCTCAGAGGTTTTGATGATGAGTTTTATGTGCCACATTCTCGCCATACTGATTCGATGAGGGCGGATATTGATAAGGTGAAAGAATTGACGATTCTCGCCGAAACTGAAATAGATGTCGGTGCAGGTGCCTATATTATCGCCAATTTGAAGAAGCGTCAATTTTTTATAACGGGTCATGCCGAGTATGATCCTTGGACACTCAAACAGGAATATGAACGCGATTTAAAGGCGGGCTTAAATCCTCATATTCCGCAGAATTATTTTCCAAATGATGATCCTACTAAGCCTCCGATTGTCCGCTGGCGTTCGGTGGCACATTTGTTGTTTGCTAACTGGCTGAATTATTACGTTTATCAAGAAACACCTTACGAGATCGATAAAATATATAATACATGAGATTAAGGGGGAAATTATGCGGAATACTAAAAAATTTTTATTGAGTCTGATTGCGTCAGGAATGATATTCATAACGCCGCAGATAACCTTTGCCGATGATGACAACAGCACTATTGCCGACACAAGGACAGTGCCGGAGGATATTTATACTTGGGTGCAATCAACGGATCGCGCCAACTACTACTTCAATCATCAGCAAATAAATTACGATGTCGGTGAAGATGGTTTTATAAATTTAAATATTTTGATTGTACCGACAGTCTGTATGTATGATGAAATTCAAATTGAAGATGTTGTCTCAAAACGCCGCTGGAAGATGCAGTCAGTCAGAGGCTATGATAAACTTGTCGGTCGTGCTGATTACCTTGAATTTGATTTGATTGAAGGCACTGTCCAAGTGACGGAGAGAGTGGAGCTTGACGAGCAATGGGGGACACTCTCTTCTGATAAGGATTTTCAGCCTGTCAAGCTGTCGGAGTTAAAACCTAACAGTGTTGATTGCAGATTATACAGATCTATCTTGAGGTGGGCAAAGAAGCACAATGATCAGATAATAAGTCATTCCTGGGGTAAGTTGAAAGATGACGATAAGAAATTAAAGCCGGAAGAGATGCCATTGATGAAATTAGAATTGCCTTGAATCAACACCAAAAATACAGCCTTTCAATTTTTCGGAAAGGTTATTTTTTATTTTTGTAGACAAGCGGAAAGATTAGTAGTAAAATTAAAATGATATTTTTTGTAAATTTTATTAAAATTTTGAGGAGAGGTGGATATGGAGGACGGCAGAAACGATCAACAGTCAACGGATCAGCAACTCTCGTTGAATGAAGATAAAATCAATGTGGAAAATAAAAGCAGCGAGACAGCCTCAGAAGAAAAGAAGGAAGGCTTTTTTTCAGTCACAAGACGATATAAATGGATTTTTGCCTTGTCTGCACTGATTCTCATTGTCACGAGTATACTGATCTATGCAAAATACAACAATGTCCTTGGTGCTGAATATTGGCAAATGGCAATCTGGGGAGTTTGTGCTATTCTTTCATTCTATGCTATCATTAAAAAATCACTCGCAGCACTAATTCTAAATTTAATATTATTTTTTGGAATCTCTCTGATACCGGCATGGGGCTTGGTATATATGTTCTTCAAACCTATATTGGAACTGTTTACCGGCACAAAATTGCCTGATTGGCGACAACCTCATTATTGGTGAGATAAAAAATTGACATTTATTTAAAGATTTGTTATAACTATAGGGAATTTAATTGAGGAGGAAATAAACGCTAATGAAATTTCAAGAACTCGTCTTGGCACTTCAAAAGTTTTGGTCAGATCAAGGCTGTATATTAGCTGAACCTTATGATGTTGAAAAGGGTGCAGGTACAATGAATCCCTTTACATTCCTGCGCGTACTCGGACCGGAACCTTGGAATGTGGCTTATGTTGAGCCGTCCAGAAGACCTGCTGACGGCCGTTATGGTGATAATCCCAACAGACTTTATCAGCATCATCAGTTACAGCTTATTATGAAACCTTCGCCGGATAATATTCAAGAATTATACCTTGACAGCCTTGCAGCAATCGGCATTGAGGCTAAAAAGCATGATATTCGCTTTGTTGAGGATAACTGGGAATCGCCGACGCTTGGAGCTTGGGGTCTCGGTTGGGAAGTCTGGCTTGACGGTATGGAGATAACGCAGTTTACATATTTCCAGCAGGTCGGCAGTCAAGATATAAAGCCTGTTGCGGTTGAGATAACCTACGGTCTTGAGCGTCTTGCCATGTACATTCAGGGCGTTGAGAACGTCTACGACGTAAAATGGACCGACGACGTAACATACGGCGACATTTTTCATCAGAATGAATTTGAGCAGTCAAGCTATTCGTTTGATCTTTCTGATGAGAATCTTTTATTTGATCTGTTTGAAAAGTATGAGGCTGAGGCGGTGCGTGTTATCAAACTCGGCTATGTCCACCCTGCTTATGATTATGTTTTGAAGTGTTCCCATACATTCAATCTGCTTGACGCGAGGGGTGCAATCAGTGTCAGTGAACGGACAGCATTCATTGGCCGCGTTCGCAAGCTGGCAAGAATGTGTGCAGAGTGCTATTTAAAGCAGCGTGAAGAACTCGGCTATCCTATGTTGAAGAAATAATATATCGCAAAGAGGTGATATTGAATATGAGCAAAAGAGAACTCCTGCTGGAGATTGGAACAGAAGAGATACCGGCACACGCAATGCCGAATATTTTATCACAGTTGAAGACACTTGCAGAGAACGCCTTCAAGGAATCAAGAATCGGCGTCGGTGAAGTAAAGACGCTTGGCACACCGAGAAGGCTGGCTTTGCTGATTAAAGATGTTGAGGAGCAGCAGGCTGATATTTCAGAAGAAAAACGCGGACCTTCCGCAAAAATAGCATTTGATGCTGAAGGCAAGCCCTCCAAGGCGGCAATCGGTTTCGCACGCGGGCAGAAAGTTGATCCTGCTGATCTCGTGACTAAAGACGGCTATGTTTATGCAATCGTCCACGAAAAGGGTCACGCCGTTGACGAACTCCTCAAAAGTATCTTGCCCAAAATCATCTGTGACTTGAACTTCCCCAATAATATGCGCTGGGGTGAACTTGATTTTAAATTCATCAGACCCTTGAGGTGGATTGTAGCCCTCTTCGGTGATGAGATCGTTCCGTTTGAAGTGGCAAAAGTGCAGAGCGGCAGGAAGTCACGCGGTCACAGGTTCCTTGGTGACGGTGAGTTTGAGATCGCTAAGGCGGCAGACTATGTTGCGGATTGTGAGAAGGAATTTGTAATTGTCGATCAAGAGCAGCGTCGTTCTATGATCATTGCTGAGATTGAGGCCGTTGCCAAAGAATGTGGAGGCAAGGCTGAAATTACAGACGACCTTCTTGAAGAAGTCCTCTATCTCGTTGAATATCCGACAGCTCTTGCCGGTAAATTTGATACTGAATATCTCAAATTACCTGCTGAGGCTGTCATTACGCCTATGCGTGATCATCAGCGTTACTTCCCTGTCAAAACGTTCGAGGGTGAATTAATGCCGCTGTTTATCACCATTCGCAACGGCGGTCGAGAGTATCTTGACATTGTGCAGCACGGAAATGAGCGTGTGTTGAAGGCAAGGCTTGAAGATGCACAATTCTTCTTTAATGAAGATCGCAAAAAGTCACTTGAGCAACATCGTGACAAGCTGAAAACCGTCGTCTTCCAAGAGGGACTCGGATCAATCTATGAAAAAACTGAACGCCTTGAAAAATTGGCTGAAGTGATTGCAGATTCGTTGAAAGTCGATTCTAAAGATAAGGAACACGCAATTCGCGCAGCACAGCTTTCAAAAGCTGATCTCGTGACGGGAATGGTCACAGAGTTTACTGAACTGCAAGGCGTTATGGGTCGTGAATACGCCAAACTCGACGGTGAGGACTCCGCAGTATTTATGGCGATTGATGAACACTATATGCCGCGATTTGCCGGTGATTCCCAGCCAAAGACTACAGCAGGCCGCATTGTAAGCCTGGCAGACAAGATTGATAATATAGTTGCAACTTTCAGCAGAGGTCTTGTACCAACCGGCTCGCAGGATCCCTTTGCCCTCAGACGCCAAGCACTCGGTATCGTCAACACAATCATTGAGGCTAAATGGTCGCTCTCTTTGAGCAAAATTGTTGACGTGGCAATGGATCTACTCAAAATCACTGATGAAGTTGGGCGTTTTATGCGTCTCAGAATCAAGAATGTTCTGTCCGATTCTGCCAGATATGATGTCATTGACGCCGTGATAGACGATGTTGACGACATTTACAGCGTTACTTTGAAGGCAGCGGCTCTTGCTGATTTCGTCAAGACTGCCGATTCAACAAAGACAATTCAATCCTTCGTCCGTGTCAGCAATCTTGCAAATAAGGCATATTCAACCGACATTAAGGCCAACTTGCTCACTGTTGATGCTGAAGTGGCACTTTACAAGGCTTTTGAGGCCATTAAGGTTGTTGCGGAGGAACTCATCAACAAATGTGATTATGTCGGCACTCTTGAGGCTCTTCCAAAACTTTCAACGCCTATAGATTCCTTCTTTGATTCGGTTATGGTTATGGACGATGATCTTAAAATTCGCAGCAATCGTCTCGCTCTCCTTAAATCAATAGACAATCTCCTTTCACAAGTTGCAACATTTGGAAAAATTGTTTTGTGACTTTTTCGTGAAATTGGCAGGAATTATTTTCCGCATATCGAATTTAGAAAAGAGATTGTAATTATTCTTCATGTGAGGAGTTTTAGATAAAGGAAGATAATTTATGATAAAAGAAACGAGTGAAATTATACGAGACGGATCACCTCTTTCAAAAATTAGGACATATTTCGATGCACTCCAAAAAACAGTGCCGCGGACTTATGTTTTTGCCGCAGACCTCAAAGAAAAAGCGGTGTTGCTGTCTGACAACTTTGTCAGAGATTTTCAGTTCCCGTCTAATGTTGTTGATGACTTTGAGTCTCGCCTTACATCTGTGGTGCATTATGATGATGTTGAGCGTTTTGAGGAAGGCTTAAAAAAGAATTTTATCCAGACAGCCAACGATGACGATCACGATTTTGAATATCGTTTTTGCATGCCGGATGGTGAATATGTTTGGATGAGTTGTCACGGCTCCATTGGAAGAGATGAAAACGGTGAACCTTCCATTTGGTCGGGTATAATCTTGAGAATGGATTTGAAACTCAACGCCGATCATACCACAGGTCTTTTGAATCGCCGCTCATTTGATGCAGCAATTCAACGAGAGCTTAATAACTCCGAAGATGCTCACGGTGCTATTGTAGTTATAGGTCTTGATAATTTCCACATCATAAATGAAACTTATGGTCATAAATTTGGTGATATAGCCCTCAAACAGATTGCTCAAAATATAATGGATATTTTGCCGCCGGATATTCGCCTCTACAAACTTGACGGTTATATGTTCGGTTTGTTTATGCCCTATGGTATGCCTGAGGAGATTGAGATATTCTTCTCCAGTGTCCAGCTCTGTATGCGTGAGATCAGGAATGTTGAGGATACGATTTATTGTACTGCCTCCGCCGGTGCTGCGTTCTATCCTACTGACGCCTCTGATGAGGTGACGCTCTTGAGGTATGCTGAGGTTGCGTTGGAGATTGCAAGGCAGAAAGGCCGCGATCAGATTGCCTTCTTCAGTAAAGAGACTTACGATCGCTGGCGTTATGATATAGGTATGATGAATCTGATGCAGAACAGCATTGCAAGAGGCTGCGAGGACTTTTTCTTATGTTATCAGCCGCAGGTTGATGCCAAAGACGGTCACTTGATTGGTGCTGAGGCTCTGCTGCGTTGGTATGATAAAGATGGCAGTGTAGTCGCTCCCATGCAGTTTATCCCGATGCTTGAAAAATCCCGCATGATCATTCCGGTCGGTCACTGGATCATTGAAAATGCTGTCATAACCGCGAAAAAGTGGCAGGAGTATATGCCTGACTTCCAGATGAGTATAAATATTTCACTTTATCAGCTTGAGGAGCATATGTTCTTCCCATTTGTGCAAGATTGTATTGAACGTCATCAAATTGATCCTACCACATTGACATTTGAGCTTACGGAGAGTCAAAACGTCTACGACTGGGAATTTGTCAATAAACAATTCTCCGCCTTCCATGAGCTTGGAATACAAATTGCAATGGACGATTTCGGAACGGGTTACTCTTCACTTGGTTTTTTGAAAAATTTCAACTGCAATATCATCAAGATTGATCGAGTCTTCATTCAAGATATTTTGAAAAATGAATTTGATCGCAATCTTGTGAAATATGCCATTAAACTTTGTCATTCGATTGGAATGAAAGTTTGTATAGAGGGCGTTGAGGAGGAGAAAGCCTATATATTCCTTCGTGATGAATGTGAGGCTGATTATATTCAAGGTTTCTTCTTCGGATATCCTGAAATGGAAGATGTATTTCTCAGAAGACTGAAAAAGTAAAAAATAATAAAACCGACGGTCGACGAGGCTGCCGGTTTTTTGGTGCAAAAAATTCATCATTAAAATACAAAAAATAAAAATTATTGAGCAGAAAAAGGAAATTTTAAAAATTTATTGAATATATATGTTACTGGAGGTAGGAGATTAATGTTTGACAACGATGAAATGAATATGTTTGTTGACAAAGTCCGCGAAAGTTCGGATATATTCTCCGTTGTCTCCAAGTATGTATCACTTAAAAGGAAGGGTAACAAATATTGGGGCTGTTGTCCGTTTCACAATGAAAAGACGCCCTCATTTTCAGTCAGTCCGGAGAAAGGTTTTTTTTATTGTTTCGGCTGCCATGCGGGTGGAAATGTTTTCAAATTTATCTCGCTCGTTGAAAATATCTCATACTTTGAAGCTGTAAAACTACAGGCGGAACGTCTGGGAATAGAGATGCCTCGCTCCAGGAAAAATAAATCCAAGGAGCAGATAGAGAGAGAGCAGCAGGAAAAATTACTCATAAATATCAACACTTTGGCAAAAGATTTTTTTCATAATTGTTTAGTTATGACAACTTATGGCAAAACAGGCAGGAATTATCTTGAGTCGCGTGGAATAAGTAAAGAGACTATTGAAGATTTTAGTTTAGGTTTTGCGCCGGACAGTTGGGATGCCTTATCAAAAGCATTGATAAATAAAAAGGGAATGAAGCCTGAGAAATTAGTTGAAGCAGGTTTGTCAATGCCAAATAAGCATAACAACGGTATTTACGATAAATTTAGAAATCGTGTAATGATACCGATAGCTGATCTCTACGGTCGCATTGTGGCCTTTGGCGGAAGAGTTTTGGACGAATCTGAATCAAATACACAGAACGAAAATCACAAAAGACCAAAATATTTAAATTCGCCGGAAACTTTAATCTTTAACAAGGGACATTTGCTATTTGGACTCAATAAAGCAGCACAGGAGATTAGGAAACAGGATTTTGCCCTCATTGTTGAAGGATATATGGACGTTATCTCCGTCTACAGTGCGGGTATAAAGAATGTAGTGGCGTCTTTGGGAACCGCTTTCACTGAGGAACAGGCTAAACTTTTAACGAGATATACGCGGAAAATTTACTTCTGCTATGATAGTGATGAGGCAGGACAAAAGGCTACTATAAGGGCGTTGCCCATAATCCTCAAGACCGGTGCCGAAGTAAAAGTTTTAATTATTCCCGATGGAAAAGACCCTGATGAATACATAAGAAAGCACGGTGTTGAAACCTTCAAAGAGCTTATAAATAACGCCTTTTCAATATTTGATTATCGCTTGAATTATATTTTGAGTCACAACGATTACACATCATCTGACGGCAAGATAAATGTTTTAAAACAAATTCTTCCTATTCTGAACAGTGTCGACGATCCGACGCGGAAGAGCGAGTATACCAAGCAAGTTGCCAGAAGATTGATGATCAGTGAAGATGTCGTTAACGATGAATTGAGAAACAACACTAAAAGAGAATTTTCTGATGATAAAGAAGTTAAAATCGGCCAGAAGGTGAGAAACAATGCACAGTTAGACGCCGGAAGAAAGATTTTGCGTATGGCTTGGCTTGAAAATGACACTTTTTTATATATTAGCGGTATTCTTTCCATTGAAGTCTTCGATCCCGTTCATCAAGAGATATTGTTATATCTGAAAAAATGTATGGAAAATAATCAAACACCTAACGACATGACTGCTGCTGAGGAATTGAGCGAAGAGGCCGTCTCTGAGCTTTCCAAAATTCTCATTGAAAATGAAAATGAATCATCTGAAGATACTATGAGATCATTTAGAGATTCTGTCAAATCTATGCAGATTATAACACGGCGAATAAAATGCAATAAATTGGCAGAAGAAATCAAGAAAATGGAAACAGGTAATCCTACATTTGCAGAAGATCCTGTTTATGATAAAAAAGTAGATGAATATTTCCGAATCAGGAAAGAAATGGATACATTAAATCAAAAATAGGCGTAAGGAAACAAGGGAGGTGCCTTATGATAGAAAATAGTAAAAAATTAAAATTGCTTGAGGATAGAGTAAATCACAGCTCCCAAATAATAAGCAATCTTTTGAGAAAAGGGCAAATGAATGGTGGGACGTTGACTTATGGCGAATTGGTAGAGGCACTCCAAAAGCAAGATTTATCACCCGACGATATTGAAGAGTTGTACGATACTTTCAGTCAAGCAAGAATTGAAATTGTTGATGATGATGTGGCTGATGTGACTGATTCCGATATTCAGCTTGATGATGAGGCTATTGGTGACACCATACCTGCCGAACCCGTTGATTCAAGTGAAGATGAGCAAGATTCAACTGATGACGACACTGAAGAGGATGCAGAGGCAATCAAGCAGACAGAAGAAGTTGAAGTTGACTTGAGTGTGCCGGAAGGCGTCACTATTGATGATCCGGTGAGAATGTACCTCAAAGAGATAGGCAGGGTGCCGCTCTTGACAGCTCAAGAGGAAGTGGAACTTGCCAAGCAGATGGAAAAAGGCGACGAGGAAGCAAAACAGAGACTTGCTGAGGCCAATTTGAGGCTTGTCGTCAGCATAGCAAAGCGTTATGTAGGTCGCGGAATGTTGTTCCTTGATCTGATTCAAGAAGGCAATCTCGGTCTGATTAAAGCCGTCGAGAAGTTCGATTACAATAAGGGCTACAAATTCAGCACATATGCTACCTGGTGGATTCGTCAAGCGATAACTCGTGCCATTGCAGATCAAGCCCGCACTATCAGAATACCTGTCCATATGGTTGAGACGATCAACAAGCTGATTCGTGTCTCTCGTAACCTGTTGCAGAAACTCAACAGAGACCCGTCTGCCGAGGAGATTGCTGCGGAGATGGATATAAGCGTTGAGCGTGTTCGTGAAATTATGAAGATTGCTCAGGAGCCTGTATCGCTTGAGACGCCTATCGGTGAGGAGGAGGATTCTCACCTTGGTGACTTTATTGAAGATCAGGACGCACTTGCACCGGCAGATCAAGCCTCATTCCTTCTGCTCAAAGAACAACTTGAGGACGTACTCTCAACGCTGACACCCAGAGAAATGAGAGTCTTGCGGCTGCGTTTCGGGCTTGATGATGGCAGAGCAAGAACACTTGAAGAGGTCGGACAAAGTTTCGGAGTAACTCGCGAGAGAATACGTCAAATTGAGGCAAAGGCTCTAAGGAAGTTACGCCACCCCTCAAGAAGTAAGAAATTGAAAGATTTCCTCGACTAAGATTTAAATATGGCGGCTTTGTCGGCACAATGTTGATGAGGTCGCCTATTAATTTTATGTATGAAAGTGAGGCTTTATGCTGCAAGATATAATGCTCGGACAATTTTTTCCGGGCGATTCAATCATTCACAGACTTGACCCGCGTGTAAAAATCTGTCTTCTGTTCGCAATTATGGTGTTAATCTTCCTAATCGACAACATAACTTCCTATGCTGTTTTGACGGGCTTTGCACTCACAATAGTCGCAGTATCACGAATTTCACCGATTACTGTTTTGAAGTCACTCAAGCCGCTGATGTGGATTATATTATTCACGTTCCTCATACATCTGGTCAGCCACGAGGGTGAGATTTTATACAAAGTATGGATATTGGAGATCACAGACGAGGGCGTATACAAAGGAATATTAATCAGCTTGCGACTTATACTTTTGATTGTGCTGTCGTCGATGTTGACTTTCACCACTTCGCCGCTGAAATTGACAGACGCCACAGAGAAATTATTATCGCCGCTTTCAAGGTTTGGAGTACCGGCACACGATCTGGCTATGATGATGACTATAGCCCTGCGATTCATACCGACACTTCTGGAGGAGACAGACAAGATAATCAAGGCACAATCAGCAAGAGGAGTGGATTTTGAGACCGGCAATATTTTGGCAAGGGCAAAGGCAATGGTGCCGATAATGGTGCCGTTGTTTTTGTCAGCCTTCCGCCGTGCCGATGAGCTGGCAATGGCAATGGAGGCGAGGTGTTACCGCGGCGGTGAAGGTCGAACACATATGAAAAAATTGCAGATAACCTCGCCGGATTATGCTGCAATCTTTTTAGTAATAATCTTGTTCGGAATCATTCTGTCGGTTGATATTTTGTCTTCTTTATGATTTCTCAAGAGGAAAAATTTATCTTCATATTTATTGGATTGTACAATAGTGAATATCATTGTTGACTTTGTTGCTTCGTTTAGGTAAAATATCATCAAAAGTAACAGGAGGGTATTAGTTTGAAATATCGCAAAGATTTAGATAAAATGCCGTCGTATGACGGAGTTGAGCGTGATTACAGAATTAAAGTCAATGCAAATGAGTGCAATTTGAATTTGCCGCCGCTTGTTGAGGAGCGTGTGCTTTCCAGACTTTCCAGGGTGGCTTTCAATCGCTACCCGAATTATGAATATGATTCTCTGCGCGAACAGATTGCCAGAAATTTTTCTGTAGATATTGAGCAAATTTTGCTTGGCAGCGGTTCCAGCGAGATCATTGAGAAAATTTTCTATGCCTTCGGCGGATCTGCTTCAAACAAGATTGTCTATCCTCAACCATCTTTTTCGATGTATAAGATATATTCAAAGGCAGCGGAGGCTCAACCTGTACCCTTCGACCTGGACGACAGCTACAATCTCGACGTTGACAAATTCATCACAATCATCAAAAAAGAAAACCCTGCCCTTGCCGTTGTCTGCAATCCCAACAACCCCACCGGCAATGCCTTAACGGTTGAGCAGATCGAAGAGATTGCCAAGAGTATCAAGGATATAGACTGTGCTTTTCTTGTCGATGAGGCCTATGTTGAGTTCTATGGCAAGTCCTCAGTCAATCTTGTAAAGAATTATCCCAACTTGATTATTGCCCGCACCTTCTCGAAGGCCTATGGACTGGCGGCGGCGCGTGTCGGCTACATGATCGCCAATAAAGAAGTCACCAAGATGATCGAAAAGACATACATGCCCTATCATCTGAACAGTCTCTCACTCGCGACGGCTGATATTGTCTATCAAATGCGTGATGAATTTGTCCCCAGAATCCAGATGATGATCTCCGAACGCAAGAGAATGAGTGAGCAGCTCAAAGGTCTCAAGGGTGTGACAGTGTACCCGTCCAACACTAATTTTATATTAATTCACTATGACAAGGCGGTTGACTTGAATGATTATCTTGAATCGCTGAATATCGGCGTCAGAAGTTTTGGCAGTGCTCCGAGACTGGAGAATTGTCTGAGAATTTCGATGGGGACTCGTGAAGAGAACGATGAATTGTTTAAGGTTGTCAAAACTTTTGTCAGTAAACATTGACGTTAAATTTCGATTAAGGTGAAAGTATGGCTAAAGAGATCGAAAGAAAATTTTTAGTTAAGAAGGAATTATTTAATCCAAATGTTGAGGGTGAATATATCGCGCAGGGTTACTTGTCTGCTACGCCGGAATGTACCGTCAGAGTGAGAATAAAAAATCACCGCGGCTATCTGACCGTCAAAGGCAAGAATACAGGTATCAGCCGCAGTGAGTATGAATATGAAATTCCCGAAAACGACGCCAAAGAGCTGCTGGAACTTTGCGAGCCGGCGATTATCATCAAGCGACGCTATAATATCAATGTCAACGGTTCCAAGTGGGAAGTTGATGTCTTCGAGGGTGACAATGAAGGGCTTATTGTTGCAGAAATTGAGCTTAAATCGGAAGATGAAATTTTTAGCAAGCCTGAGTGGATTGATAAAGAGGTCTCTTCTGATGAGAGATATTACAACGCATATTTGAGCAAGCACCCTTTTAAGGCGTGGAAATAACTTTTCGCCCGACTATCTCCAGCTTGCCTTCAACGTAGAGTTGAATGGCTTTAGGGTAGATTATGTGCTCCTGCTCCAGCACACGGGCAGCAAGAGTCTCTTCGGTGTCGTCATCTTTGACTTCAACGGCAGCCTGCATGATGATCGGACCGCTGTCTGTGC
Source organism: uncultured Selenomonadaceae bacterium (assembly GCA_905233325.1). Lineage (GTDB taxonomy): Bacteria > Bacillota > Negativicutes > Selenomonadales > Selenomonadaceae > Quinella. The sequence continues at coordinate 13,253 of CAJODU010000010.1, read as the reverse complement.
CCTCGTCAACAAAGTGGACTGTACAGCCGCTAATCTTGACGCCGTAAGCCAAGACATCACGATGAGCATGAGCACCCGGAAAACTCGGCAACAGGGAAGGGTGGATATTCATAATCCGCTCTTTGTACTCGTGGACGAATGAGGGACTCAAAATCCTCATAAAGCCGGCAAGTATAACCAAGTCAACACCGGCCGCTTTGAGTTCATTAAGCAATGCCGTCTCAAAATCAGCTTTACTGTCAAACTTCTTGCGATCTATGCAGAGGTTTTTTATTTGTGCTTTTTGAGCACGTTCAAGTGCCATAACATTCGGCTTGTCAGTCAAGACTACTGCTATCTCTGCATTGAGTTTGCCGTCAGCGATTGCGTCTATGATTGATTGCAGGTCAGTGCCTCGTCCGCTGCATAATACACCCAGCTTAATCATTGAAGACACCGCCCTTTATCTTGACATCGTGGTTGGATTTGACGACGCGGCCAATGTTGTAGAATTGCTCGCCGTTCTCGTTGAGGTGACTGCAGACAGCCTCAACTTCATCAGCACCGACAATCAAGACCATACCAATGCCGCAGTTGAAGGTTCTGAACATTTCGTGCCATTCGACATTGCCCCAGGATTGAATCAGCTTGAATATAGGCGGAATTGTCCAAGCATTTCCGTCAATCTCAACACCCAAATTATCGGGCAACGCACGGGGTATATTCTCCCAAAAGCCGCCGCCGGTAATGTGTACCATTCCGTGCAAGTTGAATTTCTCAATAAGCGGCAGACAAGTCTTCGGATATAATCTCGTCGGTGTCAAGAGTTCCTCGCCGATTGTCTTGCTGAGTTCGTCAATGTACTCGCTGCCATTCATCTTCTGACGCTCAAATACAATTTTTCTGACAAGGCTGAAACCGTTGGAATGAAGACCGCTTGACGGAAGACCAATCAAAATATCGCCTTCGCGGACTCTGTCGGCGGTTATTAATTTTGATTTTTCAACAGCACCGACCGCAAAGCCGGCAATGTCATATTCACCATCAGCATAAAATCCCGCCATCTCCGCAGTCTCGCCACCAATCAATGCACAGCCGGACTCTTTACAAGCATTTGCAACCCCCTTGACAATATCAGCAACCTTTTTCGGCTCCAGCTTACCAACCGCCAAGTAGTCCAGGAAGAAAAGAGGCTCCGCACCCTGCACCAAAATATCATTGACGCACATCGCGACGGCATCTTGCCCAATGGTATCGTGCTTATCAAGCATAAAGGCAATTTTGAGCTTAGTGCCGACGCCATCCGTGCCGCTGACAAGGACAGGCTCTTTATACTTGCCGCTGAGGGCAAAGAGTCCGCCAAAGCCTCCAAGATCGCCCAGCACTTCAGGTCTGTACGTTGCTTTTACGCTGTCTTTAATGAGTTTCACTGACTCATTGCCGGCGTCAATATCCACGCCGGAATCTTTATAGGTTAATCTATTATTCATATCAATATAATCTCCTTGACATACTCCCCATAGCTAAAGCTAGGGGATTCCGGTATCAACGACATTAGCCTCGAAAACGAGGTCTTACAATGTCTACTCCAAGGGATAATTAAAGGATTAGAGACCGAAAATTCAATCCCTAATCCCTATATTCGTTCAATTTATAATCTATTCGGTCAAGCGGCGCAGCATTTCTTGATAGGCCTCTTCGGGGCTGCCGAGATCGTGACGGAAAACGTCTTTGTCAAGTTTACGCTTTGAATCCTTATCCCAGAAACGGCAGTTATCAGGTGAAATTTCATCGCCGAGCATAATCTTACCATTTTCATCGCGGCCAAATTCTGTCTTGAAGTCGACAAGATCAACATTCTTAGCATTGAGAATTTCTTTGAGGATAGCGTTGATCGAGAATGCAAGGTGTTCAATTTCATTAAGTTCATTCAGCGTTGCAATTTCGAGGGAGATTGCGTGATAGCGGTTAATCAGCGGATCGCCGAGTTCATCGCTCTTATAATAAAATTCAACAATAGGCATACTAAGCGGAAGGCCTTCTTCTTTGCCGAAACGTGCTGCAAGACTGCCGGCGAAGACATTGCGAACGACTACCTCAAGAGGGATCATTTCAATTTTCTTGACGAGCATATCTCTTGCATCAGGTGTGCCAATGTAATGATTATTAATACCACGATCTTTGAGGAGCTTAAAAAAATATGTGCTGATCTTGTTGTTGATGATACCTTTGTCTTTGATGGTGCCGCGTTTTTCGCCATTGCGAGCGGTAGCCTCATCTTTAAAGAACATTATAAGCTGATTCGGGTCACTTGTCTCATGAATGATTTTAGCTTTGCCTTCGTGAATGACTTTACCTTTTTCCATTTGATTACACCTCTCAATTAAAGCTGATTGAAAAATTCTTAACATTATTTTAACAACTAATATTCACAAAGTCAATCATTTCAATTCATTTTTTCGCACTCTCGTACAATAGAAATATAGATATTCAATTAACGTCTATCGAAAAGAAAACAAAGCCTTCATTCTGTAAATTATCTTGAATGGCTTTCATAAAGATTGGACCCGGATCCGGTTTAACTGATGAATATCCCTGAACATGCTCAATATATAATCCGCTTTCTCTGGCAATATCTTGCTGATAATGACCAAAGATATATTTTATTGCAGGATATTTATTACGAAGGTAACGTATCAATTCGATATTAGCCTTGAGTTGTTCATAAGTAAGATTTTCTACACCGTTGACGCCGCCGACATTTTCTATTCCTATTGCACACCAGTTATAACCAATGGCATGTCTTGCCAATTTGTTATCAGGCATTAGTTGATAAATTGTACCGTCGCGATCAACTATAAATTGTGAAGAGACATTAACGGCACCTTCATCAAGAGGATCATTGCTAATTTCATCGTAAAAAATATTATAGGCAGACTGCCAAGTATTTCCTGCTGTCCAGTGTATCACAACAGCTTGCGGTTCAATATTGGTTATAGACATACCGTAATGTAATTCAGCATACTCACGAGTTAATATTTCACGATTTTCTGACCAGGGTAAAAATTTTTCTACAATATTTGGGGAAGAACATTCAACATACGACAAATTAAAAGTCCATATCCCCAAAACGATAGTGATAACAGTTAAAATCTTCTTCATCAAAGCACCACCTTAGTTATTGACGATATATTTTGCAAAATTTTTATTGTTTAATCATTTCGTCAATGGCAGCCTCGATCTCTTCGGGTTCAAATATCTGCATATTGTACTTGGCACAAAGTTCAACGGGGCATTGACCGTTAGCAGCACGGCGGACTTCGTGGACAATCTGCCCATAGTTGAGTTCAGTGACAAGAATACCCTTGACGCGTTTTGCAAGATCAGCAATCACTTTATCAGCAAACGGCCAAATGGTAATCAGTCTCACCATACCGACTTTAATACCTTTCGAGCGGGCATTTCTGACTGCCTCGTAAGCTGTCCTTGCAGTGCCACCGAAAGAGACAACAGCATATTCAGCGTCGCTCATAAAACTCTCTTCGTGTTCGATAATATCATCAGCGGCAATCTCAATCTTCTTGTGAAGGCGTTCTATAGCCTCTTGAGTGACCTTGGGACTGCCGACAGGGAAACCTGTTTCATCGTGAATGAGGCCTGTGACATGAATGTGATAGCCTCTGCCGAAGTCCGCAATATTCGGCACTAAGTCTTTATCAGGACGATACGGCTCATAGCCTTCAGCACGGGTTGATTTAGGCTGACGGCGAGGGTAAATATCAAGCTCCGACTCATCAGGCAGCTCAACATTCTCACGAAGGTGACCGACAATCTCGTCCATCAGCAAAATAACAGGAGAGCGGAAACGTTCAGCATAGTTGACACATTTGACGGTAACTTCAAAGGCCTCTTTGACACTCCAAGGTGACAGTGCAATGATAGGGTGATCTCCGTGAGTACCCCAGCGGGCTTGCATTACATCACTTTGAGAGGGCGCGGTCGGCTGACCCGTTGAAGGACCGACACGCTGGACATTGACAATGACGACGGGAATCTCCGCCGCCGCTGCGTAACCAATCAGCTCTTGCTTAAGACTGATGCCCGGTCCGCTTGAGGCAGTCAAAACCTTCCTGCCGGCGAGCGAGGCTCCAAGGACAACGCCCATACTCGCGATCTCATCTTCCATTTGTATAAAAGTACCGCCAACTTGTGGCAGCATCTTCGCCATACCTTCAGCAATCTCAGTTGAAGGTGTGATAGGATAGCCTCCAAAAAATCTTACTCCCGCCTTGAGAGCACCCTCAGCAACTGCCTCATTGCCCTGCATTAATCTTGCATTGCTCATTTTGCCACCTCTTTCACTTTGTCAACAAAAATTGCATAATCCGGACAGCGCAGCTCACACTGTCCGCAGGCAATGCATTTTTCCTGATCTTTGACGTAAACTTTACCGAGAGCGTCAACGGCAAGCACCTGCTTGGGACAGAAGGCAACACAAATACCGCAGCCCTTGCACCTTTCCGATTTTATTTTAAATTCTGACTTCATCTTTAAGCCTCCAAAATATTATTGTTTGTTTATAATATCAAAAGCTATCTTCTGTCAATATTTTAAATTAATCACTGCTGCCTAAATTTTTAATACGGTTCGATTTTCTCCGCCAATCAAGATATAACTTTTGTATGGCATGGTTGACGCCACTTGTGAGACGACATACATTCTAAATGATCTCGGTTTCTCATCTTCATTTGTCAGATCCACCAACTCACCATTATCGCGTATGATTAATTCAATATGTCCATCATTTTCTCTTGTGATTGTTATTTCTATATTAAATGCTTTGACCGTTGCCCTTTCTACCGCATCAAGCCCTAACTCCTCAATGAAAAACTCTAACATATGAAGGGTTTCTTTGTCAAGATTCCAATTTGATAAATCTTGTTCTAATCTGTAAATCAAGTCCACGACGTCCTGTTGTGAAGCAAGAATATCATAAGAGACCTGCCGCGACATTCTGTCCTCTTCAAGCAGCAGAAGTCCTTTCAATTTACCGTTACTGTTTCTACTGATTATATGAATCATAAACAAATTAACAGGAAATTCCAATGCAATACCCAGACCAAGACCAAGCCAAACACCATTTAAACCCAACATTCCGCCAAAGATATAAACACAAGCTACAGGAAACATAAAGAGCAGTAAGCATTGCAGGGTTATTGACATCACTTTGCGCTCAACGTAGAGATAGTAAAAGGCGTAAGTCATCGTGACGAAGAGCGCGACTAAAAATATACTGTAAATCCTAATCGCATCAACTGCTTGCTCAAAAATTTCAGGCTCATTTATTCCAAAGGCCAATACAACTTTATCTGCAAAGATGATCAGGATAGCCGCCATTAATAGGCCTTCAGCGATCGCAGCTTTTATACAGAGGTTCATAACCTTTTTAATGCCAAGAATATTTTTTTCACCGAGATAAAGGCAGCCCATCGACTGCAGTACGTCGTCAAGTCCATAGAATATTGCAACTGCAAGATTAAGAATGGTATTTATCATTGCAAATATTGCTATAACACTCTCGTTAAAGTTCGAGATTAAATACGAAGTAACCATAAATGGCAGAAGTGTCAAAAACAATTCCGGTATTGCCACGCATATACTTAAACTGAATACTTCGCGCAGTTTTTTGAAATTCAGATAGAATTTATATTTGAGCGGACAATCTTTTGTAAAGAGATAACTTGCCTCAATCAATAGTGCAAGAGCCATACTTATTGTCGTTGCAAGGCTTATTCCGAATAAACCGAAACTACTGCAAAGTACCACTTCAAGTGCAATTCCGGCAACTATCTTGACGGTTGATGCAATTAAATTTCGCTTTTCCTGTCCTTCAATGAGCAGCAGCGGCATCAAAAACAGCTCAACAAAGGCAATTATAGGACGAATCATAACACCGGCATAATAAGCGTCAGCATATGTCATCAAATCTGCCGAAACGTCCCAATACGACAAAATTTGCACCCTAAAGACGACAAACAAGAGCGTTAAAATGAAACCAACTGCCACTGCCAACGACATTGCCTGACTGTAGAGCCTATTTATTTCCTCTTCGTCACCTTTGCCTCCTGCATATGAAATCAGTGCAAATGTTCCGGCGGCTATCATTTCGCCGATAAATTGCAAAAATGGAATAACCGGTGCAACTAAAGCTATGGCAGCGACTGCCTCTTCACCAATCATATTTCCGGCGATTATACATTCTGACAGAACGAGCAGATATGATGTTGCCATTGAGAAGGTCGCTGCCGTTAATATAGATTTAAATCGTTCTGATATTACAGATTTTTTCATTAATTAATTCCTTTTCCTTTATATTGATATTACAAATTTTTACGTTATCATTTAAGATATTTCATCTTATTTTTGCGGTCTGGCTACAATCCACGGCTGATTCCGCTGCTTTTTGGGCAGCATGAAATGATCAAACCACACATTGCCACTCTGTCCGATTTGACGGACAAAAAATTTGTGGTAAAATCCGAATAGGAGGAAAAAATATGCAATCACAAAATATGTGCCAAAGTGAAAATAAATACAAAAAGGATAGCGATTGCATTCATCTTAAAAAAATTATTCATTTAGTGACCACTTCTTTATCATTGAGATTTTCTTCAGCATTAGAGTCTTTTTCATCATTAGCCTCTTCATTGTCATTAATCTCTTTTTTATCATTAGGCTCTTCTTTATCATTGAGCGTTCTGAATGGAGAAATTCTCGCACCCTTCAAAGATAATTCAACAGCCAATCCCTTTTTATCAAGTTGATAAAGCCACACGCCATTTGCAACAATAGTCGCGTTGGCAAAAGTGTCGCCACTCACTCCGTCGCTTGCCTGAGCTGAAACTTCAGTTCCAAATTTTATATTTCCGGAAATAAATCTTTCCCAAGCAGTTTGATTTTGAATAACAAAAAGCAAGTCATATTCCTTCGCACCGAAATTTACGCCGAGACTCACTTCCTTCATCTTCATATAAATTTTTTTGCCTGTTTCTTTGTTGTAAGCAAGTCCGCGACCGTGATCGTCACCCAAAAATCCCCATTTGACACCGGCAGCACTGATTGTACAGTAGGCGTAAGATTTTTCAACCGCCGACTTTGAATCAGGATATTTTGCATACATTTTATCCAGGACTTCTACAGACATTTTATCCAATTTTGCACGTGTTTCTTCCTTTGTCATCTTTGCAAAAGTGACTGTAGAAGTAGCAAACAAGCAGATCAGAGTTAAAGAAATTAAAAGCGAAAAAAATTTTTTCATATTAAATTCTCCTTTTTTAAATTTTATTATCCTTCAAGAATTTTTAGCAAGCATTTGATATCAGTCAACTTGTCAGCAATCGGCTCGCATTGAAATGATTTCTCGGAAACAATGAGAGCTTGTGGAAACGCTTTCCAGTCAACGGCACTGATTCCCTTGATTTCATTATTGAAAAGCCGCATCTCGTCCTCGTTTTCAAATTTCCGAAACAGTTTCTGTAGAGTTTCGGCTATATCCTGATTCAGCACATTGCCGTACATTTGCACCGACTTTTGATTTCCCAAAAAAGTTGCCACCGCATCCACAGTGCCGGAACCCAGGTTTTCAATCAGAGGTTTCATAGACCAGTAAAGCATATGGACTTGATTTCCGCTCTCTGATAATTTTTTCGCACAAAGATAGGCACCTAAAACGCCAAATTGCTCCACCAGCTTTGCTTTTACTTCCAATGCAGGTCTTACCGCCGTTTGCTCTTCGATATAGGCTTTTACGGCTTTTATTTCGGCGGGATAGTCCCCCTCAAGGTAATGCAGAATGTAGGTCAGTTCCTTTGATATAAGATCCTCGTATTTTTGATCGCCGACAAATGATTTGTAAATTTGCCTTTCATTATTTGGTATACCGATTATGAATTTGATGCCGGAAGCGGCTCCGTTTCGATAAGCAGCACACACGTCAACGGGAATAAGTTTATCGTCTCGGGTTGGGCCGGATAAATCCAGTGCAAGTTTTTGCGACACTTCTTTCAATTTTTCTGTCGGAAGTCTTAAAAGCTCTTCCATCGTTGTTGTAGAGGTTTCTTGCAGGAGCTTTTTCGCTAAATTTCTTGATGTTTTCGGATTATCGTAAGCCGCCAGGGGACTTCCTGAAAATATGAATGCTTTTTGGAAAAGTCCCTTCGCTTGTTCGGACGCCGCAAGGAGACTGATGGAGATTGCTCCCGATTCAAAACCCATTACGGTAATTCGTTCGGGATCACCACCAAAGGCGGAGATATTCTCTTTAATCCATCTAAGTGCCGCGATCTGATCGAGCAAGCCGAGATTAAGTGCGTCGGGATAAGCCTCGCCACCGGGTGTCTCGGAAAAATCAATAAAGCCGAAGATTCCGAGGCGGTAATTGAAGGTGATTCCCACAGTATTCGGATAGTTGCGGATAAAATTTTCACCATACAGCAGCGGATCGGCACTGCCGCCATATGAAAAATCACCATGGTGAAAAATTACAATGACCGGCTTTTTTTGGGTCGTCTTCTTACCGTCTGTACAAATATTCAGCGTCAAGCAATCCTCGCTTTGTCTGTGGTGTTTTAAGAGCGAACCGTTGTAATCAACTTGAATTGCAGATGCGCCTAAATATTTAGCCTCAAACACATCATTTGATTCAGGCAGTAACTCAGGAGCTTTCCAGCGACGTTCGCCGACGGGTGGCTTGGCGTAAGGAATACCGCAGAAAAAAAGGGAATTATTATATTTTTCACCGACAAAGACACCTGTTCTTGTCTTTACTGCACGATCCTCATCATATGAGCCGCGGATTGGCTGATTTTGCCGATTCAGTTCATCAAGATCGCTTTTTTTCAGCAGACCGTCAAATAAGAAACCGCTCTCCCCCTCACCGTAGTGCTGACGGATTTTTCGGATTTGATACCAGCGAATGATCATTCTGAAAGTGAAAATTAGAAGTGTGATGATGATGATAAATCCATACTGCCCTGTTACATATTTTGACATATCCACATTCATATGGTACATGGCGAAATATTGGGCAAGCAAACAGACGAGAACGAGTGCGGCAAGAGCCATATAGCGGCGTACCCTTTTTTTCTGTACGACCCCGCTGAAAACGATCTTACGTTCCAGCATTTCCAGCGGTATTCCGGCAACAAGGCAAATCACTCCGCACAGCCATTCCGGATAACCCAGAATTTTGGGAATTTCAAAGCTGAATCCATAGCCGAGAGCTGCAACAAAGGTAATCGCAAACTCTTCAATAGTGAATAATTTTTTCATATCCCACCTCACATTGATCTCAAATCTATTTTTTCCACCATAGTTTAGCAAATGTATTTGCGAAATGCAAGATTTTTTGCGAATTTGACAAAATCAAAATCTCCTGCATTGATTGAGTTCAAAAATCAAAAAACGCACCCAAAGGCTTGCAATTTCAAGCAATCTGTGATATGTTATCTAATATTAAAAGGAGCGATATTATGAGGTTTATTCACACGGCTGACTGGCACTTGGGTAAGTATCTGAAAAGCCGGTCGCTTATTGAAGATCAAAGATATATTCTCGATCAATTTTTAGAGATAGTTGACACCCAAAACGTTGACGCAATCCTCATTGCCGGTGATATTTATGATAGAAATATCCCTCCGGAAGATGCTGTCAATCTTTTTGATCACGTCCTCAACGAACTCATCATCAAGCACGATCTCCACGTCCTTTGCATTGCCGGAAATCACGACAGCGAGGGCAGATTGAACTTCGGCAGCAAACTCTTTGACAATACCAACTTCCACATTCGCGCCAAGCTCACCGAGGTTGCTGATCCTGTTGTCCTCAAGGATTCCTTCGGTGAAGTCTACTTCTCACTGATTCCCTACTTTGATCCCCCAAAAGTCAAGACCGCCTTCGACGTTGACACTGATGAGGACTTCACCTACAACGACGCTGCGGCTGTCCTCGTCAAAGCTGCTCGCTCCACTATTCCGACTAACGCCCGCAGCATTGCCGTCAGTCACGCCTTCATAGCCGGCGGTGTTGAATCCGGCTCCGAAAAGAAACTACCCGGCGGTGCCGGTCAAGTCAGTCCTCACCACTTTAAGGACTTCAATTACACCGCCCTCGGACACCTCCACGGCTCAACTTTGAATGATAGAAATATTAGATACAGCGGCTCCTTGCTGAAATACTCCTTCGACGAGTGGAAACAATCCAAAAGTATCACTCTAGTTGACATTGACGGTGAGGGTAATATTATCACGCAAATCCTCCCCCTCAACCCCTTGCATGATGTCAGAGTGATCAAAGGCAAAGCGGTTGATATTCTCAACAATGAAGCCGATTCTGACGACTATATCTCCGTACAGTATGAAGGCGTAATGATAAACAGTCACAACGCCCTTCTGCGCAAGAAGTTCCCTAATCTCCTGGAAATCAAGCCCGTTGATAGAGTATTGGCAGGAAGTAGCAATGGTGCTAAATCCATCGAGAATGTCTCTCACATCGACCTCTTCAAAAAATTCTTCAAAGACACCACCGGCGAATCATTATCTGATGAAGAATTGTCCGTAATGACAGATTTGATTGAAGATATAGAGAGGGGGCTGTAAAGTGAGACCGATTAGCTTGTCTATAACTGCTTTTGGATCTTATGCCAAGCGTCAATATATAAATTTTGAGGAGGGGCTTGCCGGTGACAATCTTTTTTTAATTCACGGCCCAACCGGTGCGGGTAAGACCACCATTTTCGACGCTATCCTCTTTGCCCTCTACGGCAACAACAACCTAGGAAACGGTAAAGATGGCAAGATGATGCGCTCCGAGCATGCTGACGCCGACACCCCCACCGAAGTTGACTTCACTTTTGCCCTTGGTGAAAAACTCTACAGGGTAAAGCGGACAATCTCCGCCAATCTCCAAAAGACCTCCTCCGAACTCCGGCACAGTCCTCACCAAGAACGTCTCCGCCCGAATCATGGAACTGATAGGTTTCGGTAGTGAACAATTCCGCCAGGTAATCCTCCTTCAGCAGGGTGAATTTAAAAAGTTCCTCTTCTCCAAGACGACTGACCGACAGAAAATCCTTGATACGCTCTTTAATGCGGGTTTCTACAAACTCGTTGAGGAACACCTCAAGAGCAAGGCTGATACTCTCAACGCTGAACTTCAAAACTTTCAGAAACAGTATAGCGACAAGCTCAGTGAGTTTGGTGCCGAAACTGATGAGGAATTGACGGAATTAATCAAGGCGGCTGAAATCGCCCTGGAGCAGGCACAGGCTTTGTCTAAGACATTGTCTGTCTCTCGGAAAGAGGCTCGCGATAACCTTGAAAAAGGTCGTGCCATCTATCAAAAATTCCAAGAGCGTGATGCTGAAATAGAGAAACTCACGGCTGCCAAAAAGCAATGGCAAAAGGCTCAAACTGAAATGGAGACAGCTAAGGTCGAATATGAAAAGCACAAGAATCTTGAAAATGATCGCAAACAACTTGAAAAAAGTCTGGAAGAATTAAACAAAACGCTTGAACTGCTCACCCAACTCCGAAATGCCGAAAAGGACTTCAAAGTCGCAGACGACAAGGCAAAGGCAGCGTCTAATGATATTAAAAACCTTAACAAGAAAGCGGCGGCCTATGAGGGCAGACTTGATGAACTTCTCCGTGAAACCAAGGCCTACTCTAAGGTTGCGGCGGATTTTGAAAAATACGATGCCAAAGTCAAAGAATGCGAATCTCGCGACAAGTTGCTCAATGACATAAAGGCGACTAACAAGCTGATTGAGACGGCAATAAAGGCTTGTGCTGATATTGAAGAAGAACGTATAAAGCAACAACGCAGCATAGATCGCTTGAAACAGCTTGCAAGGCTCGGCAGGGCGGCACTTTTGGCACATAACTTGAGGGACGGTGATCCCTGCCCTGTCTGCGGCTCAACTGTCCACCCCAAGCTGGCGGTATCCGAGGAACTGATCCCTACTGATGAGGAGATCGAAGAGGCAGAGAAGACCTTGAAAAAAATTAATGATCGAAAAACAGCCGCAGACACCAAGCTCGCCGAGTATAAAGCCAAACTTCAAACTCACCAAGATACAATCGCTCAAAAGGGTGATCTCGGTGAGACGGCTTACTGGAAACAAAAACGTCAAGAAGAGCAACAAAACAAGGCTAAATTCATAGAGGCCGAAAAACGATTCAAAAAGGGCAAACGTCTCCTTCAGGAAATTAAAGATGAACTCAAAGTCAAGGACGAAGAGTATAAAAATGCCGCCAATACAGCCTCCAAATTGTTAGGTATCATCAACGAGAAAGAGGCTCAAATTGACGCTCGTTACAAAACCGACACCGGCAGCACTGATTTGAAAAGTGAGATCAAGACCGTCGCTGCAAGCCTCAACGAAATGAATACTGCTTGGAACACAGCACAAACCAACTATCACAACCTTGAGAAACAAGTCTCAGCCAAAAGTTCCGCCTATCATACTATCAAAGATAGCTGCCTTAAATTGACGTCACAGCTACAAGGTAAGACCAAGCCAGATATTGAGGCTTTAACTAAAAAATCTGAAGAGCTTGAAGAGGCTTACAATACGCAAACCAAGCGGACATATGAACTTTCTGCAAGGTGCGATCAACTCAAAAAGTCGCTCACCTCAATCAAAGAATTGCAAGAGCATATCGCAAAACGCGAACGAGAATGTGAAACCTGGCTGAAACTTTCACGCATTGCCAACGGTTTCAATCCTCACCATATGAAATTTCAAACTTATATACTAAATGCTATGTTCCAGGATATCATCTACGAGGCCAACGAGCGGCTCAAGATTATGAGCGACAACCGCTACAGCCTTGCTTACAGGGCATCGTCGACCAGTTCCCACGCCAAGTTTTACGGGCTGGATTTTGAGATTTACGACGAGTTTACAAGCTCCACCCGTCCCGTTGAGACCCTCTCCGGCGGCGAATCTTTTCTTGCCTCCCTCTCTCTTGCCTTAGGGTTGGCTGATGTTGTCCAAAACAATGCAGGGGGAATTAAACTTGATACTATCTTCATTGACGAGGGTTTCGGCTCACTTGACAGCGACACTCTTGATTTAACGATCCGCGCTCTCAACGACCTCAAGAGGGACGGCAGGCTTGTCGGGATTATCTCTCACGTTGAGGAACTCAAGCAGCAGATAAGTGCCAAGCTGGAGGTTATCAAGGGCAAAAATGGCAGCTTTGCAAGATTTA
>CAJODU010000009.1 GCA_905233325.1 uncultured Selenomonadaceae bacterium | reverse complement strand
TTGTGATACTTTTTCGGCGTCACCATATATTGAGCGTATCGAGCATACAACTTCCCCTTCAACTGCTCCAAATCAACCTCAACATTCCAAATGAAGGCCGCAAGATTCTTCCCCTGCTCATTGGGATTGTATAAAATTTTTCGATAAAGGTCAATAGCCCCATATATTCCGCCCTTGATATTTTTGGTCTTGGGGAAGAGGATTTTCTGAGCCGCCTCGTTATAGCATTTCCAGATATGCGGGCGTCCTTTGACATTCTCAAAAGCCGTTATCTCAGCTTTAGCCGAAGGATTAAGGCAACCGCTGACTTTCCAAGTCTCGATATATTCTGAATAGTATTTGTCGCACAAATTCACTTGATTGAGGATCTCCTTCAGTTCGTGCTCAATGCGACGCCTCAAATCAGTAACCAGAGGCCTGTGCCAGTGCAAAATTTCCAAAACGTCCGTCTCACTTCTTGCCGCAACGACATCGCGCCCCTTCTTCCTCAGGGTAGCCATTCTGGTCGCGGCGTCAACAATGGGTTCATAATCAATATCGTCAAGCAGATCCATAAGCACAAACAGCGTCATCGGTTCATTCCTGCCAAATTCCAAGAGGCTTGCCAGATTTTCTGTCGATTCCCTGCCCAGGGGGTGGGTTTCAAACAGTGCGCATTTGTCGAATCGCTTTAAATCAAAATGCAGATCCTCTCCATACGTCGGAATGAATACCTCCATTTCCGGCAGCATATTGTAAGTCGTGACTATCAACACCGACTCCTCCTCCTGCAGGTTGTATTTGACGGTGTCGTGCTTTACCAATAGGGTTTTGTTCCCCCGCCCCGGCAATTCTTCCATTGATATTTTCAGCAGCCAGCACACAAAGAGCCACCTTGAATCATCGCCGAGGAATATCCATTTAATCACTCGCCATACCTCACATCATTTGATAAAACTGAAATATTCCTTCAAATTCAACTCTTCCTCTGATTTTTGTATATCGACAAACCTTGAACGAAGTATCCTCAACTTGTCCGTCGCGTTGTGATGCTCCTTATTTATGTCGAAAATCATATCAGACATCATATTATTAAATTTCACCATAAATTTAAAAATTCCTGTTTCGCGTTTCTCGGCAAGACTGTCATTGACGATTTTAATTTCCTGCCGCAGCCATTCCTTGGTGAGTTTGTCCGCCTCTTCCGCTCCTCTCGGCACAGTTACTCTTGCCAGCCTTTGCTTGATTTCCGTAAGCCCCCTGTTGTACTGCTTTAGCTGGTCTATATTCGCCTGGGAAAAGTCACGCGGTATTCTGAAATGCTCTTTAACGAAACGGCTCAAAGTCAACACATCAGTATCTTCATTCTGGAAATATTGATTTACCGCCATAGTATCCATATTTGAGAATGAATCTCTACTTGTCGCTCTTTCCGCCTCTTCAGTCTGATTTATTGACTGCTCCGCTCGGACTTCCGCCGTGGACAGTTTGCTCGGTTCGGTGTATTGAATCGCTATAAAGCAAATGAAGGCAATCACCGCCAAGGCCATTGAGCCGACGAACAAGTGAGCGGAGAGTCGGCGGAACGTCATCAACGATACAGTGAACAATGCCGCGACTATAAATGCCCCATACATCGCGGCAGGTTGCACGACGTTCACTACATCGTAAATTTGAATTTTGGTTTCATCGCTTAAAAGCGGCTTAGCCGTTGACCAATAATCATTCCAATTTTGATCCCAAGTTGATTGATAGAGTATTGAAATATACGCCAATCCCAAGAGTATCAAAGAGATGAACAGAAATAAGCCTACCATATAGGGCTTTGCCTGAACTTTTTTTTTGATACCCTTTCGCAATTCGATAAAAGCTGAGGCGGCACTGTAAATGAAAAATGCTGCAACTATCACCAAAACTATGGCGATTAAATAAAACATAAATTTTGCTCCAAAACTCAAGTAATTCGACAGTGTATATTTTAATCCAAAATTCCTCAAAGTGCAAACATAAAATTAAAGACACCCCTCACAACAAGAGGTGTCTGCCTATATATCACTGTCAATTATTTCAAAACATAGACGGTAACAGTCCTGCGGCCGAAATTCATAGCCTGCTCATAACTTTCCATACAGAGATCAATTTTATAACCGTAGATCGCGCCGCCGGTATCAGCCGCGATTGCCTCACCGTAGCCGGGAACATAAATGCGGCTGCCAAGAGGAATGACGCTCGGATCGACGGCTGCCACGCCATAGGTTGCAGGAATACCCATTGCAGTTATACCCGCACCATTGCCATCACTGGGAAGATAGGCCGTCGCCTCCATTGCCATAACAGAGGCGTATTGTGAATCGCTGCCGCCGGAATAGCCGGAAACAGTATTGACTTCTACAGCCTCTTCAATAAACTCAGGTTCCTCAACTGCCTCCCCCTCTGCAATGCCCCTCATATCATCGACATCACCGACATTTGCAAGGGTATGATTGACAACTTCAGACAAAAGCTGCTTTTGATTGTCATTTTCTGCCAAGGCTATGGAACCGAACTCTGATATAGTAACGCCGGAAGGAAGATTTTTGCTTTCCTCGGCGATAAGTAATTTCATTTCATCAGAAGGAACAATCTCCTTCGCTTGCTCTGTCTTTGCAGGTTGAGGAACTTCGCCGGAAGGTTGACTCGTAAAACCGGTGTTAATCATTGCAAAAGCTGCAAGACCTACAAACAAAGCATTTTTTTTATGTTTATGAATAAATTTATTTTTGATTACCCTACTTTTTAAGTTTTCTCTTAAGTTAAAAATCCTTTTCAAATTCATCATTGCGTAAACGGCAGGAGCTAAATAAGTGTGCCGATTTTAAGCTCCGCCTTCCCCCTCTCAAAAAGTTAAAATAATTGCTGTCAGTGTCTCTCGAAGACGTTGTTTATCACTGACAGGTATATTATCTCATACTTTCCTGAAAAAGTAATGAAAAAAATTTGAAATTGTACTGAAAAAGAAAAAATTTTAACTAAGAGAGGTATAATTTTTTTGATAATGCTTAATCTACGGCCATCGGCAAATTGTTTAAAATTTATCTTCAATTGTAAAATTTTCCATTAATTCTTTGTCAGGCGTGACGTAGAGAGTGTGCTGATTGAAGAATATCACAAAACCGGGCTTAGAGCCGGAGGGCTTTTTTACAAATTTGCAAGCGGTATAATCAACAGGCACATTGGAAGAATCCTTGAATTGTGAAAAGTAGGCAGCAATTTTAGCCGCGGTGATGAGGGTATCTTCGCTCGGTTCAATGCCGCCGGTCTTCAAAATAACGTGAGAGCCGGGTATATCCTTAGTGTGGAGCCAAATATCATTGGGATCGGCACTTTGACGGATTTTATCATTTTGATAATTATTCTTGCCGACGATTATTTCAGTGCCGTCAGCCGCGTGGAAGATGAAAGGCTTAGCCTTCTTGCTGCCGGCGGTCTTTTTTTTGATTTCTTTGAGGTAGCGTCCGGCAATGAGTTCCGCCTTGATCTCATCAATCTCAGCAAGAGTTGTCGAGGCAGTCAATGAGTGCTCAACCGTCTCAAGGTAGGCAATCTCCTCACGGCAAAGTTTAATTTGATTGTTGATGTACTCGGCACCGCGCTTGAGTTTGTCATACTTTTTGTAGAAGGCTTGGACGTTGGCGGCGATAGTGATCCGCCTGTCAAGCGGAATGGTTATCATCTCGCCGCTCTCGCTGTAGATATTGACAACTTCGACCTCATCACCGGCGTGGTCTTTGAGGTTATATTGATAGGTCAGGAGATTGTCGGCGCGGATTCTCCAATCATCAGCATTGTCAGCCTCGCTGAGTTCCCTTTCAAGGACAGTGATTTTATTCGTCGCACGGCGCAGCTCATTCCTCACCAGTCTGCTCAATATCTCCTTGTCGGGCGGAACATAGGAACCCGCCATACTATTCGCGGCCTCCAACATTTCAGACAAGGTGGAATATTCAGCACAGACTTCACCGGCAAGGTGGCGTAGGGTAAACGCTGATATGGCAAGGATTTTTTTGTTGCTGTCGAAGACAATGCAGGGTGAGGGAGATTTACAAGCCTCAACAATATCAGTCAAAACCTTACTCAAAGAATCAACATCACCACCAACCCTGCAAGCGACTTCCTTGGCAGTCGTGGGGCCGAAACCTTGACAAGTATTCATCACCGCCTTATCAATTCTTGTGGTGTCGCAGGTCTTGATACGTTTGACAAGTTCTTCAACGGGCGTGGTGAAGGGATCCATTTTGTCTTGGGCAGGGGGTAGTTGATATTCTTGATTAGGCAGGACAGTACGGACGCGGCTGCTGTTGGTGCCGATTTTCTTGAGAGCGTCGACAATCAAGCCGTTGTTGACCAATATCATATTGCTGTATTTGCCGACAAGCTCAACGACAAGCGTCAAAGTCTCAATCTTACCGCTGCCGAGTGTGTCGACGTCAATAAAAATCACTCTATCCACTTCGTGCTGCCTGATGTCCGCGATCCTGCCCGCCTCAAGATACTTCCTGAGTACCATGCAGAAGGTCGGCGGCTCCGGCAGATTCTCCAATGGATTTTTTATCAGCTGCATTGAGGGATTTTGAGGATTGATTGATATTTGCAACAAAAAATTCTCACCGGGCTGCCTAATCTGAAAACAGATTGACGTCTTGCTCTGCTGAGTGATTTTGTCAATACGTCCGCCAACAAGAGCATTTGCAAGTTCAATCGTCAACGGACGCATAGAAAAACCGTCTAAATTCATTATAACTAAAGCCTCCAAGAAAACTAATGTGCGATTATATGCAACAATTTTTTAGAAGTGATTGCAAATTTTTCACTTTTTTTATATTATATTATCGTAATTGAAATTCGTTGACGGTTTCCTTCATATTCTGCGAAAGTTCGGTCAGTTTGCTGCTGTCCTCAGATATTTCAATCACGTTGGCTGCTTGCTCGGCCGTGTCCATAGATATAGCCATCATCTTTTGAGAAATTTCCGTTGACGAACTCACCTGCTTTTGACTGCGAGCAACTATATTGCGAATAGGTTCACGCAGACTGTTGATTATCGTCATAACCTTTCGAGAGTTTTCTTCGGCATTTTGTATCATTGTGACAATCTCATGGAAAGATTTGCCGGTGGATTCAACATTATTTTTGCCCTCTTCCACGAGTTCGTGACCCGTATTCATCGTAACGACAGCCTTTTCAGTGGTTTCTTGGATAGTTCCTATTATATTGCCGATTCTCTGCACCGCACTCTGGGATTGCTCGGCAAGTTTGCGGACTTCATCAGCGACGACAGCAAAGCCCTTCCCGTGTTCACCTGCGCGGGCTGCCTCAATGGCGGCGTTGAGGGCGAGGAGGTTGGTCTGCTCCGCGATACTTGAAATCAATTCAACGATTGATCCTATCTCTTTGGAATTTTCACCAAGCTCTTGAACAATTCGTGCTGATTCCTCAACAGACATAGCTATCTCATTCATTTGACGAACGGTTATATCTGCCATTTCAGTGCCGTGTGAGGCATTTTGAAATGTCTGCTCAACGCTTTCAAGCCCTGCCTTCATTGCGGCTATTGATTGCTCAACACTCTGTTCCATTTGCTTGACTCGCTCTTCAGTTTCACGGAGAGATGTTGCTTGCTCTTCGGCGTTTTCAGAGGCGTTTGTGACAGCCATTGCAACATTTTCCAAAAGTTTACCGGTGTCATTGACCTTACTCTTCATTGCTACCGAACTGTCAGAAACTTGCTGCGCCGCACCTTGAACTTTGCTGATAACGGTTCTCATATGCTTGATAACAATGTTGAATTGCTCTGCAATAGTCCCAAATTCATCAGTTGCATCAGTGACTATATCTTGGGACAAATTGCCGCGAGCCGCTTTCTCTGTGACGAAAACAATCTGCTTAACGGAATGGTTAATATCCTTGGCAAGGAAGTAGAGAATCCCCACCACAAATACAAGGATTCCGGCAATAACCAATCCCATAATATGTACAAGCTGCTCAAAATCTGCAAATGTTTGCTCAGACAAATCAACCGCGTCAGACAAGCCCTTGGCACAATCCGCAACGTCCATATTCATACCGTTGGACAATTTTTTGAAGGATTGCTCCAGCTCATTGTTGAGAATAGCCAGGCTGCCGTCACGATCGCCGGAAGTAATCAAGGGATTAATCCGATTAAGCTCTTCCTTATAACCCAGCCAGGATTTCAACTCATTGTTGAGCATTTCCTGATCTCTTTGCTTTTCGGCTTCATCATCATAGATGCCTTTAGTTATGGCTTTCTGATAATCGCTGAAGGCAGCGTCAATATCATTCACGGCTTGTTGCTGATCTGTCCTCAAAGCTATTTCGTCAGCTGTCCCTATCCTTGCAACTCGCATATGAACAAGCCTTTGCACATCGTCAATATTTTGAGTGATCTTTGAGACCGCAAGGCTTGAGTCCAGCCAGTCACGGACATTGGAACGCTCACTGTTTAAACCGTTAAACGAGAATAGAATAAACAAACCGAAGGCAGAGATGAATATGAAGATAAAACCGAAGGCACCTATCAATTTTTTGGTAATAGACAATCCACTCATACAAAGTTCTCCTCTCATTATTATTTGAATTTTGACCAGGTTATGGTGCGGGTGACTTGTCTGAATATTATTAAGAATATTATAAAGTCAACTGACAAATGTTGCAATACAGAATATAAATTTTAGGAGAGTGATTATTACGAACGCGATAACTTATGAATTGATTCACAAAGACAAAGCCACCGGAGCTCGTGCAGGAATACTCCACACGCCTCACGGTGATTTTAATACGCCTATTTTTATGCCGGTCGGTACACAGGCAACCGTCAAAAGTATTTCACCTGATGAGCTTGAAGACCTCGGTGCCGGTATCATTTTATCCAATACTTATCATCTTTTTTTGAGACCAGGTGCTGATTTGGTTGCTGAGGCGGGGGGGCTCCACAGGTTTATGCACTGGAATCACGCCATTCTCACTGACAGCGGCGGCTTTCAAGTTTTTTCACTCGGTGAGCTGCGGAAGATAACCGAAGAGGGCGTGACGTTCCGCTCCCATATTGACGGCTCTCCGAAGTTTCTGTCTCCTGAAATATCCATTGAAGTCCAGATGAAACTCGGCTCTGATATTGCAATGGCCTTTGATGAGTGCATACCTTACCCTGCCGATTATCACTATGCCAAGCAATCAACCGAGCGGACACATCGCTGGGCGGAGCGTTCCCTCAACGCCGAAACTCGCAGCGACCAAGGGGTATTTGGTATCGTACAGGGCGGAATGTTTGAAGACTTGCGTGAGAACAGTGCCAAGACCTTAGCCGCTATGGATTTTGACGGCTTTGCCATTGGCGGCTTGTCCGTCGGTGAACCTAAAGAGTTGATGTATGAGATGTTGGAAATCTCAACAAAATATCTGCCGGAGAATAAGGCACGATATTTAATGGGTGTCGGCACGCCGGATCACTTGCTTGAGGGCGTTGCCCGTGGTGTTGATATGTTTGATTGCGTATTTCCGACGCGTGTCGCCCGCAACGGTATGGCAATGGTGCATACTTCCACTTCACCAAACGGGCGTCTTGTGATGAAAAATTCCTGCTTTACTCACGATCACGAGGTTTTAGAAAAAGGCTGCGGCTGTTATGCTTGCAGGAATGGTTACACTCGTGCTTATATTCGCCACTTGATCAGAGCTAATGAGATTTTTGGACTTCGTCTTCTGACTTTGCACAATCTCTACTTCCTGCAAAACTTTATGCGGCAAATGCGGGAGGCAATCTTGGCTGATGATTTCTCCAACTTTGGTTTATAGATTCACAATTATAATAATATTGACTTAATCGCCGGAGAATGATAAACTGTCTGCAAGTATTTAACTTATCAATTAAAAGTTTTGAGGTGTTGTTGAAATGTCTGAAGAAAAGAAAGAGAACAATAAGAAACCTTCCGTTTGGAGTACCTATTCACAAGAGGATAAGAATAAACTTGAAAAGCTGAGTGCCGGTTATATTGATTTTATCAGCACCTGCAAGACTGAGCGCGAAAGTGTCAAGGAGACAATCCGCCAAGCTGAGGCTGCCGGTTACAAGAGTCTTGACAAATACCAAAGCCTCAAGGCCGGTGATAAGGTTTATGCGGTCTGTATGAATAAATCCATAGCCCTGTTTAACATTGGCACTGCCCCTATTGAAAAGGGAATGAAAATCCTCGGCGCACACATCGACACCTGCCGCCTCGACTTGAAACAAAATCCGCTTTACGAGGACGGCGGTTTTGCTCTCTTCGACACTCACTATTACGGCGGCATTAAAAAATATCAGTGGGTGACGCTCCCCCTCGCAATGCACGGCGTTGTTATCAAGAAGGACGGCAAAGTCATCAATATAAATATCGGTGAGGCGGCTGAGGATCCTGTCTTCTGCGTCACGGATCTTTTGATTCACCTTTCGCAGGAACAAATGGAGAAGAAAGCCAACAAAGTCATTGAAGGTGAGAATCTCGACATCTTGATTGGCAACTATC
The DNA here is from genome assembly GCA_905233325.1 of uncultured Selenomonadaceae bacterium. Taxonomy (GTDB): domain Bacteria; phylum Bacillota; class Negativicutes; order Selenomonadales; family Selenomonadaceae; genus Quinella. The sequence goes on along the minus strand of CAJODU010000009.1, from coordinate 21,345 downwards.
CTCTCAAAGAGGGGGAGAAAGAATCCGTCAAGAATGGCATTATCAAGCTGCTCAAAGACAACTACGATATTGAGGAAGAGGACTTCTTGAGTGCTGAATTGGCTCTCGTCCCTGCCGGCCGCGCTCGTGAGCTTGGTCTTGATCGCTCAATGATTCTCGGTTACGGTCAAGATGACAGGGTCTGCTCTTACACCTCACTCGTTGCAATGCTTGAGGCGGCAGATACTCCTGTTCGTACAAATTGCTGTCTGCTGGTTGATAAGGAAGAGATTGGCAGCTATGGCGCAACGGGTATGCAGTCTCAATTCTTTGAGAATATCGTCGCTGAAGTTCTCAATCTTGCCGGACAATATTCAGAGTTGGCAGTCAGACGTGCCCTTCAAAATTCGACTATGCTCTCCTCAGACGTTTCCAGTGCCTTTGATCCGCTCTACGCCTCAGCTTACGATAAAAAGAATGTCGCCTACCTCGGCAAGGGTATGGTCTTCAACAAATTCACCGGCTCACGCGGCAAGTCCGGCAGTTCCGAGGCTAATGCCGAATATGTTGCAAAGCTGCGCAATGCCCTCGACAAGAATAATGTACGCTATCAATTCAGCGAGCTCGGCAAAGTTGATCTCGGTGGCGGCGGTACTATCGCCTACATGATGGCGAAGTATGGTATGGACGTCATTGACAGCGGTGTTGCTGTCCTCTCAATGCACGCTCCTTGGGAGGCTACCTCTAAAATTGACATTTACGAAACTAAAAAAGGCTATTCTGCCTTCCTTGCGGAAATGTGAGAAATGTATTCACAAATCAAGGTTTCTGCCTTTGATCTGTTTTTCGACATTGCTGATAATTTTTATGGTCTTGACGAAGTCCGATGAAACAATGGAAGGTGATAGAATGTCTATATTAGCAGCTATGGCGCAACGGGCCGATTATCTTGCCTGAAGTCGGGCCCGGTGAGGAAAAGAAGATTCAGCGTACTATTGACGCCTATCGTGAGGTCGCGAAAAGAGCTGCCGCCCTCAAGCCTGACACCTTGGTGATAACCAGCCCGCACTCCATACTCTACGCCGACTACTTCCACATCTCCCCCGGTAGGACGGCAAGCGGCACCTTCGCTAACTTCAGAGCACCGCAAGTCAAAATTACCGTCAACTATGACACGGAATTTGTCAACACTCTCTCGGAATTGGCGGCGTCTTCATCAATTTACGCCGGCACTCTCGGCGAACGCAATGCCGAGCTGGATCACGGGACGTTGATTCCTCTTCGCTTTATGGAACAGGCGGGAATTGACTTCAATGAGACTAAAGTGGTGAGGATTGGTCTGTCAGGCCTGTCCGCCGCCGAGCATTACAAGTTAGGGCAGCTCATTGCAGAGACGGCGGACAAATTAAATCGCCGCGTGGTTTACATTGCCAGCGGCGACTTGTCCCACAAGCTCAAAAGTGACGGCCCTTACGGTTTCGTTGAGGAAGGTCCTGTCTTTGATAAGGAAGTTATGGAACACATTTCTGACGGGGATTTTCTCTCAATGCTGAGAATGGACAACAACCTCTGCAAGAAGGCGGCGGAATGCGGTCTGCGTTCATTCTGGATTATGGCTGGTGCTCTTGACAAAAAAGCTGTCAAATGTGAGCAGTTGAGCTATGAAGGCACATTCGGCGTCGGCTATGGCGTTGCGTGGATTGACATCAATGGTGACGACGCCAACCGCAACATTGGCGAGCAGCTCATTGAGGCTAATCACAAGGCACTTGCCGAAATCAAGAGCAATGAGGACGAATTTGTCAAACTTGCAAGGTTGAGCCTTGAGACTTTCGTCAAGACACATTCCAAACTTGACAACCTCCCCTCCAACCTTCCCGATGAGATGACTGAACGCAGGGCAGGTGCCTTCGTTTCACTGCATAAGGACGGCGAACTTCGCGGCTGTATAGGCACATTCCTGCCGACCACCGCCTCAATCGCTGAAGAGATCGTACAAAATGCCGTCTCCGCCTGTTCACGCGACCCGCGTTTCTCCCCTGTGACGGTGAGCGAGCTTGACGATATTGTCTACAATGTTGATATTCTCAGCGAGCCGGAGAGGATATTCGACACCAAGCAGCTTGATGTCAAGCGTTACGGTGTCATTGTCGAGAAGGACGGTCGACGCGGCTTACTTCTGCCGGATCTTGAGGGGGTTGATACGGTTGAGCAGCAGATTGCCATTGCCAAGCAGAAGGGCAACATTGCACCCAAGGAGAAAGTCAACCTGTGGCGTTTTGAAGTTGTCAGACACCGTTGATGAGGAACAAGCGTTAAAATCATTGGAATGGATAAGGCAAATGAGCTTAAATGAAAATTGTGTGGAATCGTTGGCAAATCACGATGCTGATATTCTTCCACACGAAATAATTTTATGAGTTGCGGCTTTGTTTAAATCTATACACGCCTACACCGAGAGGTCTGGGCGATTTTTCTTGCAAGTCTTTCAACTTTTCAGGTGAAGGCTTGTTGTCGATTGCCTCGCGATAAAGCCTTGTAACATATGCAGCGAAGTCCGACGAATAGAGCTGTGCCTCTATCCTCAGCGACGCCGCACCCTTGAAATACTCAAGATATTTATACAAGCACAAATCCCTTCCAAAATGAATGTGACTGCGTTTGAACTGATCAACACGAATAGCGTGTCTCTCACCGGCCTCATCTTTCAAATAGTAATGTCTCTCCAGCCGCTCAAAGTCACTCCACCTATCCAGCGGACTATCAAGATCAACGAAGTTATGCTCACAAATCATTGACTCACAAGCACCCTGGACAACCACTTCAATCGGCAGAGGCGAAGATTCAATCAGACTCTTCAGTTGACTATAGGACAGCTCTAACGAAGTGGCCGCCTGTATGGCACCATTATCCTTCAAGAACGCTGCCGCCTCGTGGTTGAAGAGGTTGAAGGAAAGGTCTGTCTGTATAGGAAGAGAGGTCATCTGCTTGACTAGTCTCAAAGAGCCGAGATTGCTGACCATAACGCCGTCGGGCTTATCTGCAAAGGTCTCAACCTTACCAAAAAACTGCTCAAGCTCACTGCACTCGCGACTATAGGTAGTTCGCGGTGTGTTGATAATTGCCTTCTTGCCAAGTGAATGGGCATAGCTGACGATCTCCTTGTAGTTGTCAAGTGTCCAAGGTCTGAGCGGCAGGAAAGCCTCACCGCCGATATAAACAACATCAGCACCGCCGTCAAGCACTGCCTTAGCCGCCTCGACAGCAGCCACCCTGACGGACAATTTGGGCGTCTTGCCTTCTTCACTCGTATGAATAGGCTCAGACTCTCCAAAAATCTCGGCAGCACCCTTATCGTCAATATCAGCCTCTTTTATCGCTCTGCTGAAAATTTTAGGTTCACGCTTGCCGCTCCAGCCTATGTCCTTAGCCGTCATTTGCCCTAATGCCAAAACCGTCGTGAAGTTACGAACGCGGTTATTATAGAGGTTTTGCCAGTCGGTCTCGTCAATAGTATAGCCCGTCGGGTCGGCAATGTAGCGGTCAATGGCTCTTCGATAAGTTGATACTATCCTGTGGATAAACTCAGGCGGCCTCATTCTGCCTTCAATCTTGAAAGAGTACACGCCGGCGTCAATCAGTTCCGGCAAGTTCCTGTACATACACATATCATTGAGGGCGAATCTGTGGAGACTTTCACTCTCGCCTTCATCGCCGTCAGGATTCTCGCAATGAAGTTCATAAGCCCAGCGGCAAGGCTTGAGGCAGCGACCGCGGTTGCCGCTCTGCCCGAAAACTACACCGGAGTGAACACACTGCCCGCTTTCAGAAATGCACATATCTCCGTGAATGAAATATTCAGTCTCAATGCCGGTCTGTTCACGCAGCAGCTTGACTTCATTCAGTGACAGCTCACGACTGACGACGACGCGGGTGATACCGTAGCTTTTGAGTACTTCGATCGCGTGACGGTTGTGAGTGTTCATCATAATTGAGGCGTGCATTGGAATATCAACACCAAGCTCACGGACAAGCTGAATGACAGCAAAATCCTGCACAAGCAAGGCGTCCGGCTTGATTTCATTGAGATATTTCAAATATTCCCTAAGTGTCGGCAATTCCTCATCACTAATCAAGTTGTTTATTGTGATGTAGAGCTTTACTTTATGATTATGAGCGTATTCGACGGCCTGTTTGAGCCGAGCATCATCAAAGTTGAATTCACTAATGTGCACACGCATATTGAAATGCTTGCCGCCGAGATAGACGGCATCAGCACCGGCGTCAATGGCAGCAGTGAAGGCGTCCCAAGTTCCTGCCGGAGCTAATAATTCAACGGATTTTCGGTCTAATTGCATAAAAATCCCCTTTACTTATATAATTTTGATTAATAGTATACCAGCATTTCCTTAATTGCACAATATATATCTTAAATTAACAAGCTGCTGAATTTTTGATGAAAATTTTTTATTCTTTGCAGGATTTTTTCATTAAATAGAGAATAGCATAGCAATAAGATTTATAGGTGGCTAAAATTTGACTTTTAATCATTTAAGTGTAATGCCGACTGAGGTTGTTGACGCCATTGTGACGAATCCAAGCGGTATATACGTTGACTGTACACTCGGCGGCGGCGGACATTCAAAATTGATTGCCTCTAAACTTGATCCTGAAGGAATGATTATCGGAATTGACCAAGATGCGGAGGCAATAGAGGCGGCTAAACTTCGTCTGGCTGAGGTCGGTTGTCAAGTTCGGATAGTACACAGCAACTTCAGCAGGTTAGATGAAATTCTTCACGATCTCGAAACAGACAAAGTTGATGGTATTCTCTTTGATCTGGGAGTGTCTTCACATCAAATTGACACGGCAGAGCGCGGCTTTTCATATATGCACAATGCACCGCTTGATATGCGTATGGATCGCAGTCAAAATCTCACCGCTCACGATGTCATCAACACCTACGATGAGGAAAGTCTCTACAAAATTTTTCACGAATACGGTGAGGAGAGATTCTCAAACCGTATAGCAAGAGCCATCATCAATGCCCGCAAAGATAAGCCCATTGATACTACCGGCGAACTCGTCAAGCTCATTGAAAAGACTGTACCCTTCATCAACAAAAAGAGCGGACACCCTGCCAAAAGAGTTTTTCAGGCGGTTCGGATTGAGGTCAACAATGAGCTTGGTATACTCAATGAGGCGATACAGTCTGCAGTCAATCACCTCAAAAGCGGCGGCAGGATAGCGGTTATAACTTTCCACTCACTTGAGGATCGAATCATCAAAAATACATTCAAGACTATGGCTGCTGATTGTATATGTCCAAAAAATTTTCCGGTCTGTGTCTGCAATCACAAGGCAGAAATCAAAATTCTCGGTAAGCAAATTACAGCGGCTGATAGTGAACTCGAAAGCAACCCAAGAGCTAAGAGTGCAAAACTTCGCGTCGCTGAAAAAATATAAATTATGAACAGGAGGAGTAAGTTTATGCAACGAAATAGAAAGCAAGATTACTACGAGGTGCAGGATAATGTCAATAATTATAATTATTCCTATGACTTCGGTGATGCAGAGAGAGAAAAGCGAACTTTCAGACTGATTAAAAGCAGACCAAAACTGGACAGGCTCCTTCGTTCACGCTGTCAGTTTGCATTTATAGTTATTTCGATCCTTGCCATGCTGGTGACAGTCCGCAGCGGTATCAGTGCAAGCCGCGGCTATGCTCTTGTCGCCACTCAAACTCAAGCACAGCAGCTTGAACACGAAAATGAGAGGCTCCGCGTTGAGATTGCAAAGTTAAAATCTCCGCAACGTATCAAGCAGATTGCCTCTGACGAACTGGGTATGGTTATTCCAAAAAAGATGTATTTCTCGCATGAAAGATAATTACGCTCTTTTGAAAAATTTGTGAATTATTGATGTCTTATGTTACAAAATTTTTTGAAGGAGGAATTTTTTTGCCAAAATATAATGACATTGATATGACCGCTTGGAAAGACTATGAAGATATTGTAACAGATTCACTTTGGATTATCGACAAGCGTGACAATTCAGGAGCTCACGTCGGAAATTATCACGGAAATTTTGTTCCTCAAATACCACATCAATTATTTAGTCGATACACAAAAAAAGGCGATTGGATTTTGGATCCGTTTATGGGTAGCGGGACTTCACTTATTGAGGCTCAACGAATGAAAAGAAATGCGATAGGTATTGATCTGCAACAAATTGTCATTAATGAAGCCAAACAAAGAATATCTGCCGAAGCGGATAGCGAATCAAAGATTATAACTGCTTGTGGAGACAGCTCTACAATTTCTATCAAATCAATTCTTGATTCTGCAGGAATAGAAAAATTGCAATTTGTTATTTTTCACCCCCCGTATTGGGATATAATCAAATTCTCCGACAATCCCAACGATTTATCCAACTGCGATAATCTTGAAACCTTTTTAGACAGCTTCGGAAATGTCATTGACAATACGACAGAATTTTTGGAGAAAAATAGATATTGTGCTTGCGTTATTGGTGATAAATACGCTAACAGTCAAGTAGTGCCGCTCGGTTTTTACTGTATGAATTTATTTATGGAGAAAAATTTTTTACTCAAGGCTGTAATTGTAAAAAATTTTGGAGAAACTAAAGGAAAAGCGAATCAACAAGGAATTTGGCGGTATCGTGCTTTGAAAAATGACTTCTACATATTCAAACACGAATATATTTTTGTATTGAAAAAAATTACCGATTGATTCACAACTATTTTCTTTCAACAAGATGTCTTTTAAATTCCAGTGGATCGTACCAATAGCAACCTATGCAGGCGTCTTCTTCTCCATGATGTTCTGCAACGCCTTCATAATACGACATAGGATAACCCAGAAGTTTTGCGTCAAATCTCTTTCCACTTGCTCGACATTCTTTGCAATATTGTCTTTTGGCGTCATTTGCAGCCTTGCTTAAAGGTTGGAAATCGGAGAGTTTTTGATCCTCATTTTTCATAACACGAGACTCGTTCTTCATTCCATTTTTGTGGTCGACTTCTGGCTTTGAAGTCCCAAGAATTACACAACGGCGAGAACGAATTTCTTTTTTTATGTCAGCTCTGATATATTGTGAAGTATCATCATCATTATATCCAGCAAGCCTTATTCTATCTATACTGTTTCCGGGTGTAATATTTTTGTCAAATTCGATTATGTATCTTTTTGCAAGTGTCGATTCTTTCCTTGCCCAAGATGCACCGTTACCGAATTTTAATTCAGCATATTTATCTTTGAACTCATCAGCTGATACCCAACGGCTACAGCCGGATTCGTTCGGTTTTGCCAATTCCAAAAATAATTCAGTTTTTGTCATAAGTCTTCCTCCAAAAAAAGTTTGTAAGTTTCAATTTCAAGAGCGTCGGCAATTCTTTGAACATTTCCAAGTGAAATGCTTCTTTGTGCTCTCTCTACATCACTTATATAAGTTCGATGAAGATCGCACATCTCAGCAAATTTTTCTTGAGAAATGCCGCGATTTATCCTATACTTGCGGAGATTTTCTCCAAAGACTTTTAGTATATCCAAACAAGTAACCTCCTCTCGTAGAAAATCTTAATTTTTTGAATACAATAAGTCTACATACAATAAGTTACATTTGACATAGCATACAAATTGTTTAAAAATAATCTCTGCAGTTAAGTTATTGCAGGGAAATTTTTTTTTGTGTCGAAAAAGTTTGAGTATGAAAAAAATTTTATCGGTATCATTCAAAAATGTGAAAAAAGTCCTTGCAGCTGTGACGATTGTATTTATAATCAATTTAGCTGTTTTGGGATATTTGGAATTATTTCCGGCAGTGCTGATCGGTTATGTCTTGTCTGCTTGTTACATCATCTCAACGGCAGCAAGACTCTCAAGCATTATCGGTTTATCGCAGGATCAGGCAAAGCGGCACATGCTGTTCGGCTTGATATTGCGGTTGGCTATGCTGTCGATCGTACTGCTTGTGGGATTAAAAATTTCCAAGTTGGTCTTTTTCGCTATGGTATCGGGTTTTCTGACTTTTTATGTGGTTGCTCATTTAGGGCTGATCACAACTTCCTATCAAAATCCCTATCATAATGATGATGCCGGTGAAGAATAAAGGCTTTCATAGGAGGAGGTGAATTTTATGCACGAAATTGGTGTTCGCGAAACCACTCGATTTTTAGGCTTGACATTCAATACAGAGACAATCTTGATGACGTGGCTGGCAATGGCTATTGTTATTTTTGTCTCCTGCTTGGCTGTAAGAAATCTTAAAGCAGTCCCGACCGGCTGGCAGAATTTTGTTGAGATGATAGTCGTGTGGCTTCATGGACAAATTGATTCGATGATGGGGAAACGCGGCAGATTGTTGGCACCATTTATTGTATCTCTCTTCTTATTCTTACTGACTTCCAACTTGATAGGTCTTATTCCGACACTTGCATCACCAACGAATGACCTTAATACAACGCTGGGACTTGCACTTCTCGTAGTAACAATAGTTCACTGCCTTGGTCTATACTACAAGGGTGGACATTACATCGCTCATTTCTTTCAGCCGTTTGCCCCCTTCGTTGTAATCAACATGATTGAAGAAATTGCAAAGCCGATAACGCTGGCTTTTCGTCTATTTGGTAACATTCTCGCGGGCGAAATCCTGATTATCGTCTTGTTGCGTCTGACAGAAAATCCATTCTTGATGACGCTGCCCAGTGTTGCGTGGCTGGGATTCAGTATCTTCATCAGCTGCGTTCACGCTGTTATTTTTACTATGCTTAGTATGGCTTACTTGGGCAATGCTCTCAAGGACAGCAATGAGTAATCTTTGGTAATTGTATAATTTAAGGAGGATTTTTTAATGGAAAACGCAATTATGGTAGCAGCAGCACTTATCGGTGCAGGAATTACAATGGGACTTGCTGCAGTCGGCGCAGGTCTTGGTGATGGTCTCGTCACCAGCAAATTCATTGATGGTATCACCCGTCAGCCGGAGGCAAAGAACGTCCTTTTCACCAATACCCTTATCTCCGTCGGTTTGATCGAAGCTATGGCAATTATCGCTGCCGTTGTCGCGCTGATTATGCTTTATGCAAATCCGCTCATCGGATAATTAGATAGGAGAGAATAGGAAATAGAGAATAGAGGCTAAGTACCTGTTCACTACTCCCTATTCACTATTCACTCTGTAGATTAGAGGTGAGTGTGAATTGATAGAACTTAATGCAACATTGATTGCACAAATCCTGAACTTTCTGATACTTGTTGTGATTTTGCGTCTCGTGGCTTACAAGCCCGTTGCTCGTATGCTCCAGCAGCGCAGTGACAAGATTCAAGGTGATCTCGACAAGGCCGAAAGCGACCGCAAAGAGGCGGAGGCTACTCTCGTTCAGTACAAACAGAAACTTTCAGACGCCAATGTCAAGGCTCAAGAGATTATTGACAAGGCGGAGAAGGTGGCTCGTGATGAGCGTGATGCCGCTGTTGAGGCAACCAAGCGCGAGATTGAACAGATGAAGAAGAATGCTGAAGAGGATATTCAGCGCGACCGTGAGCGCATTGCCGCTCAACTCAGAGGCGAAGTCGTCTCATTGAGTCTGGCTGCTGCCGGTAAGCTCATCTCCAAGAACATCGACAACAAAGAGAATGAGCGTCTGATCAATGACTTCATCAATAAACTCGACAAAGAGAAGCTCGGTGATTTGTCATGCTGAATTTACAACTGGCACAGAAATATGCAACGGCGATCTTTGAGATTGCCAAAGAGGAAAATAAACTTGTACCCTATGGCGAAGAACTTGCAGCAATCCGTCAAAATTTATTCAATATACCTGCAGTGCGTTCATACTTCCAAAACCCGCAGATACAGGCTGAAGCTAAGAAGGAACTTTTAACCAAATGCCTCAAAGGCGAGGTCTCCAAGATTATTTACAACTTCCTTCTTTTGTTGGTTGACAAGCGCAGAATCGGTATCTTTGAGGCTATTGAGGAAGAATATCGCAAGCTGTCCAATCGTGAACGCGGAATCATCATTGCTGATGTCACAACGGCTCGCGGTATGAATCACAAGCAGCAGGAACAACTCCAAAAGAAACTGGCGTCCATAACCGGCAAGAAAATCCAACTCAGGCAACACGAAGATGAAAATATTCTTGGCGGTGTGATAGTCAAAATCGGCGACAAGAGAATTGACGGCTCCGTCGCCGGAAGGCTTGCGGCTATGCGTCAGCAGCTCATGCAAGTTCAGAATTAGGGAATGATTAGAGGTGAAAACCATAAATGAAGATAAATCCTGAAGAAATTACCGCTATTATTAAAGAACAGATTAAAAACTACAACGTTGACCTCAATGTTGACGATGTAGGCACAGTCGTTGAGATTGGTGACGGTATTGCTCATATCCACGGTCTTGATAAGGCTATGTCCGGCGAGCTGCTCGACTTCGGCAACGACATTTATGGTCTCGTTCTTAACTTGGAACAGGACAACGTCGGTGCGGTTATTCTCGGTGGTGACACCAAGGTTGAGGAAGGCCACACTGTCAAGCGTACCGGCAAGATCATGCAGGTGCCTGTTGGTGAGGCTATGATCGGGCGTGTCGTTGATGCTCTCGGTCGTCCTATTGACGGCAAGGGTCCTATCCATACCACTGAAACAAGACCGGTTGAGTACCCTGCCCCGGGTATTGCAGACAGAAAGTCAGTCCACGAGCCGCTGCAGACAGGTTTGAAGGCTATTGACGCCCTCGTGCCTATCGGTCGCGGACAGCGTGAATTGATTATCGGTGACCGCGGCACAGGTAAATCGGCAATCGCCGTCGACACCATCATCAACCAGCAGGGACAGAATTGTATTTGTATTTACGTTGCAATCGGTCAGAAGGCGTCAACTGTCGCACGTGTCGTCAAGACGCTGGAAGATCGCGATGCAATGAAGTATACAATCGTCGTTGCGGCAACTGCGGCAGATTCTGCACCGCTCCAATATCTTGCACCTTATGCCGGCGTTGCTATGGCTGAATATTTCATGTACAAGAAAAATGCACAAGGACAAGGCGGTCACTGCCTCTGCATTTACGACGACTTGACGAAACACGCTGCGGCCTATCGTGCTATGTCCCTGCTCTTGAGACGTCCTCCAGGTCGTGAGGCTTACCCCGGTGACGTTTTCTATCTCCACAGTCGTCTTCTTGAGCGTGCCGCCAAACTCTCCGACGACCTCGGAGCCGGTTCTATCACAGCTCTGCCGGTTATTGAGACGCAGGCGGGCGACGTCTCCGCATACATTCCGACAAACGTCATCTCCATTACTGATGGTCAGATAATGCTTGAGACGGACGCCTTCTACTCCGGTATTCGTCCTGCTATCAGCGTCGGTCTGTCGGTCTCCCGTGTCGGTGGTGCCGCACAGATCAAGGCTATGAAACAGGTTGCAGGTACTATGCGTCTTGATCTTGCTCAGTATCGTGAGCTTGCCGCGTTTGCACAGTTCGGCTCTGATCTCGACAAGGCAACCAAAGCCCAGCTCGATCGCGGTGCTCGTATGGTTGAGACTCTTAAACAGGCTCAATATTCGCCGCTTGCCGTTGAGGATCAAGTCTTGACAATCTTCACAGCGGTCAAAGGTTTCCTCGCAGATATTCCTGTTGATAAGGTCGTTACATTCCACAATGATTTTGTCAAGTTCATGCACACCCAGCACCCTGAAGTTGGCAAGAAGATCGCGGAGCAGAAGAAACTGGACGATGCACTTGAGGCTGAGATTTCCAACGCTATCAAAGAATTTAAAGAGACTGTCACATATAAGATGGCTGCGGAATAAGGCGGTGAGGTAAATGGCAAGTTTACAAAACGTCCGCCGGCGCATTAAATCAGTCAAGAATATTCAGCAGATCACCAAGGCGATGAACATGGTCGCGACGTCTCGTATGCGTCACGCCAAGGAGGCTGCTATTTCAAATCACCCCTTCGCTGCCAAGACACAAGAAGTCTTTGACAGGCTTGCAGTCCAAGCTGAGGATATGGGACACCCGCTCTTTGAAATTCGCGACAATGCAGAGGGAAAGACTTTGCTGATTGTCATAGCGGCTGATAAGGGTCTCGCCGGTGCTTATTCCAGCAACGTCCTCAAGGCGGCACACGCCGAGATTGACAGCGGCGGCGACGATGATGAGGAAATCATCAGATCCGCAGAGAAAGAGAATGTGGACATTTCCACCAAGTATAAGGATATGAGAAGGCGTCCTCGTCATCAAGGTCTTCAAAAGATGTCGCGTGTTATGAAGGCCACTGCTCATGCTGCTTATGGAAGTACCGGCGGGCATCGCACCACTATCACTCACACCGAGAAAGCCAGCGAGGACTTCGGCAACCTTGCAGACAATGGCAACTATGATATTCTGACTGTCGGACGCAAGGCAACGGATCACTTCAGACACCGCAACTTCAACGTTGTCCGCTACTACAACGGTATCAGCGAGCGACCGAAGTATCATCACGCCCAAGATATCGCCAAGTTTGCTATTGAGGCCTTCCTCAACGGTGAAGTCAATGAAGTGACGTTGATATATACCCGCTTCATCTCTGCAATCAACTGTGAGCCGAGGGTGGTGGATCTTCTGCCGTTCTTTGCTTATGATCAGGGTGCAGACAGCAGCGTCAAGGGCGAATATATCTATGAGCCGGATCCTGCGGCAGTGCTTGATGTGTTCCTTCCAAAGTACGTTGAAACCATTATATATGAGGCTTTGCTGCAATCTGCGGCGTCGGAGCTCAGTTCCAGAATGAATGCAATGAGCAGTGCCACGGACAATGCTCAGGAACTCATCAGCAAACTCAATCTGCATTATAATAAGGTGCGTCAAGCCGGCATTACCAACGAGATCAATGAGATTGTCGGCGGCGCAAATGCACTTAACTAAGTTTTTGGTTGGCTTTTGCGTGTTGCCGTCAAGGTGATATGCATTGCCAATCAGAAGTTAGGAATCGGAATCGTTGAGGGTTTTATTATGATTCAAGAATCAAGTACAATAGTTGTCAAGAGTAAAGCCTTTGCTGTCAGAATCGTGAATTTGTACAAGCATTTGATATATGACAAGAAAGAATATGTGCTCTCACAACAAGTGTTGAAGTGCGGGACGAGAATAGGCGCAGATATACACGCCGTTGTTTGCGGGCAGGGTACAACCGACTTTGCAGCAAAGATGAGAAATGCCCTGCAAGAGGCAAGCGAGACAGAGTACTGGCTTGAACTTTTGAGAGATACAAACTATCTCACGAAGGAAGAGGCTGAAAGTATTTTGAAAGATTGCGTCGAACTCATTAAGATTCTGCTTTCAATCACCAAGATCGTAACGCCGGCAAGAGATACAGCACCTATTATTAAAAGTGTCAAGCCGGCAAATGATTCCACGTCAATCGGCAAGAACGTCAAGCCGACAAATGATTCTACATCAATCGGCAGAAGTGTCAAGTCGATGAGTGATTCCGTATTCCATATTCCGCATAGGAGGGATTCGTTTGGCAAAAGGTAAAGTAGTACAGGTTATCGGAGCTGTTATCGATATAGAATTTCCTGCCGGTGAGCTGCCGGAGATTTTAAACGCGGTAACGATTAAGGGCAAGTCCGGCAATGTTGAGATAGATCTTGTTGCTGAGGTTATGCAGCACATTGGTGACAGTGTGACTCGCTGCATTGCAATGAGTTCGACTGACGGCCTTGTTCGCGGTATGGAGGCTGAAGATACCGGCTCCCCGATTAAAGTTCCTGTCGGTCCTGAGACTTTGGGGCGTGTCTTCAACGTCCTCGGCAAGACAGTTGACAAAAATCCTAAACCTGTAGGCAATAAAGAGTTTTGGCCGATTCACAGAGCGGCACCAAGTTTTGAAGAGCAGGAGACTTCAACGCAGATTCTTGAGACGGGCATAAAAGTCGTCGATCTGATTGCTCCATATTCAAGAGGCGGTAAGATTGGCCTCTTCGGCGGTGCAGGTGTCGGCAAGACAGTTCTCATCATGGAGCTGATCCACAACATCGCAACCGAGCACAGCGGTTATTCCGTCTTCTCCGGCGTCGGTGAGCGTACTCGTGAGGGTAACGACCTCTGGTCTGAGATGACTGAATCCGGCGTTATCGACAAAACAGCTCTCGTCTACGGACAGATGAACGAGCCGCCGGGAGCACGTATGCGTGTCGGTCTGACAGGTCTGACAATGGCTGAGTACTTCCGTGACGCTGAAGGGCGTGACGTGTTGCTCTTCATTGACAATATCTTCCGTTTCATTCAGGCAGGTTCTGAGGTCTCCGCACTTCTCGGACGTATGCCTTCCGCTGTCGGTTATCAGCCGACACTTACAACCGACATCGGTGCACTGCAAGAGCGTATCACTTCCACCAAGAAAGGTTCAATCACATCAGTACAAGCTGTCTACGTCCCTGCTGATGACTTGACTGACCCTGCTCCTGCCGGTACTTTCACTCACTTGGACGCGACAACTGTTTTGAGCCGTCAGATTGCAGAGCTTGGTATCTATCCCGCCGTCGATCCGCTTGATTCAACTTCCCGTATTCTCGATCCTCACATCATCGGTGAAGATCACTATCAAGTTGCTCGCGGTGTTCAATCCGTTCTTCAGAAGTACAAGGAACTTCAAGATATTATCGCAATCCTCGGTATGGAAGAACTCAGCGACGACGATAAACTCACCGTCAGCCGTGCTCGTAAGATTCAGCGTTTCCTGTCGCAGCCGTTCGCTGTTGCTGAAGTCTTCACCGGTTCGCCGGGTAAGTATGTCGCACTCAAAGATACAATTCGCGGCTTTAAGGAAATCCTCGAAGGCAAGTACGACGATCTGCCTGAGGCGGCTTTCTATATGGTTGGCGGTATTGAAGAGGCAGTTGCCAAAGCACAGAAGATGAAGTGAGGTGGCAGCAATGTCGACTATTAAACTTCAAGTTGTGTCACCGGAAAAGATGGTCTGCGACAAGGATATATCAATGTTGATAGTCCGCTCCACAGGCGGAGAGTTGGGTATATTGCCTAAACATGCACCGCTTGTGACGGGGTTGATACCTCATGCAATGCGTATCAAGAGCGACGGGCAAGAGGCACTGATGGCAGTCGCGGGCGGATTTATGGAAGTCACGCCGGAGCTGATAACCGTCCTCACTCCTGCCGCTGAGGAGCCGGAGCAGATAGACGTGAACCGTGCCCAGGCAGCATACGCAAGGGCTAAGCAGAGGGTTGAGGCCTTCAAGGCGGCACCGGCACAACATTCGGAGATTGACATCGACCGTGCAGAGGCAGCCCTCGCAAGAGCAAAGGCACGCCTCATCGCAACCAACACGGCAATTAACTAATGAATCAGATTTGATATATTATTCGTAAAAAAAGAGTCCCCAACCTTAAGTTGAGGACTTTTTCTATGTATTCAATTTTTTCGATTTGACAACATGCAGGAGATTTTGACTTTGTAAAGAATCAGTCGATATGACAAGATAACATTAACGAGGTTTATAATATGAGACATATGGGAATACTTGGACCTAAGGGGACTCACTCCGAGGCCGCTGCGGTTTATTTGAACAGTATCGTTGACGAATCTATGGAACTGGTGATATATCCTGAGATTTACGATGTGTTGACTGCTGTCGAAGATGGAAGGATTAACGCCGGATTTGTGCCTGTTGAAAATTCTCTTGAAGGCAGCATTAATATCACCCTTGATACTTTGGCACGGTCTGATAATCTGATTGTCACTCGCGAGTTGATCTGGCCGGTGCATAATCAACTTATGGCTAAATCTGAGATCAAGATTGCTGATATAAAGCGGATATTTTCACATTCACAGCCCATATCGCAATGCCGTAATTATTTGCTAAAAAATTGTCCCAATGCAGAGGTTTGCACTGCCTCCTCAACGGCGAAGGCGGCGGAGATTGTTGCTGCTTCTGACACTAATGAAGGGCTTGCGGCAATCTGTACCAAGCGTGCGGGTGAACTCAACGGACTTGTCTCTCTCGCCAAGGAGATCCAAGACAACAAATACAACAGTACGCGATTTTTTGAAATTCGTCGCCGCGGTGCAGAGATTGCAGACGAATCACCAAAAAACAAGGTATTGATTATCTGTCAAATACGCGGTGAGCGTGCGGGTGCCTTGTGTGAGGTGCTTGAGGAATTTGCATTTCGTGAAGTCAATATGACCAGGATTGAATCAAGACCGGCAAGGACAAAACTCGGCGAATATATATTCTTCTTCGATCTTGACACCCACGCCGCTGAAGGTATGCTTGAGGAATCCATTGAGGCGGTAAATAAAAAATCCATATGGCTGAAGAATTTGGGAGCCTTCCCTGTTATCACAGTCAATATGGATTAGAAGTTAGCAGACAACAAGCGTTGACAGCATATTCAAGAACGGACAAAAATCGGCGTCACAATGGCAAGCAGGACAAGCACTATGCCAATCAGCTCAATGAATCCGAACATTGTGCCGAAGATGAAAAAGGACAGCACAACGGAGGCGACGGGTTCCATTGCCGCCGTTACTGACGCCTCTTCCGGCGTTAAATATACGAGTCCCATATTGAAGAGCAGGAAAGCTCCGACTGTGCCGAAAATTATAATCCAAGCGACATCAAAGATTGTGTCCGACGCGAAGAACGGCATCCAGTTTATCTCGTCGACGAGCAGGAAAGTAAACAATCCGCCGATTATCATTCCGACACTTGTCAAGAAATACTGATCTACTCGGCTTTCAAATAAATGTTTTGGGAATATTGCCGAAAAAGCGAAAAATGCACCTGACGCCAAACTCCAAAGGACACACGCCAAAGGCACAGACAACTTGTCAAGATTGCCGCCGGTCACAAGCAGAAAGACGCCAACTACTGCAAGTATAACGGCAATGATTTCTCCGTGAGTGGGCGGGCGTCTGTAGTAAAGGGAATCAAATATCACCACAAAAGCAGGACAAGCGTATTGCATAACAGTTGTTGCCGCCGCACCGCCGATTGAGATTGCCTGAAAGTATGTAAACTGCATTAAAGCAACGCCGGCAATTCCGTATAAAGCCGTATCTATCCACAGGCGAGGATTAAATTGCAATATACTCAGACTTCTCTTCAGTCCGCCGTGCAGCCAGGCAATCAATAGCAGGAACAAGCCCGCCATAATCATACGAATGTTGGTTAAATCCATTGCCGATTTGTAGGAATGAGAGAAAAAATCCTGCACCGCGATACCGCTGGACGCCCAGAGTACCCCTGCCAATCCAACTAAAATCAACGCAACTTTCCTATTCAAAAATCCACCTTCTTCCATAACAAAATATAAATATATCATCATCTACCGATCGAACTTGGATTTTAGAGTAAGTGACAAAAAATACATGATGGCGGCAATGACAACTATTGTCGCTCCGGCGGCGGTGTTGAATTGATAAGCCAAAACCAAGCCGCTCAAGCCTGAGATCAAGGCAACAGCGACAGAAATCAAATGATAAGTCTTTACGTTGTGAGTAATATTTCGGGCGGCGGCGGCAGGGAGTACCAGCATAGAGTTGATAATCAAAATTCCAACCCATTGAATACTGATTGCAACGACAACGGCAAGCATCGCCGCAAAGATACTTTCAATCGTAAATGTCTGAATACCTCTGCTGCGAGCAAAAGATTGATTAATCGACAATATCAGAAGACGATTGAATAAAAATGCCCAGCATATCACGACGACAACAAAGACAATCGCAAGTGAGATTAAATCCGATTGACTGATACTCAAAAGATCGCCTATCAAGTAAGTTGAGAACTTATTAAAAGATCCGCCCGAAGACATTATCATAAGGCCGAGAGCTATTGCCGTTGAGGAAAAGACGCCAATTACCGTATCCGCACCTGTTCGCGTTTTATTTTTGATGTAGGTGATGAGCAGGGCGAAGAGGATAGAAAAAATTATCAGCGACGCCAGCGGTGAGGTTGAGCCTAAGAGTACACCGATTGCTATTCCGCTGAAGGCACCATGTCCAAGTGAATCAGAAAAGAAAGCCATTCTGTTGGAGACAACCATTGTCGAGAGCAAACCGAAGAGGGGGGTCACCAGCAAAATTGCTATAAATCCGTTGATCATAAATTGGTATTCAAACAAAAATATCACCTTAATAACCGATAATTTAACTGCGGAAGTTAGGAGAGTGCAAATGGAACATAAAATCACAGTTGCAGGTATAGGACCCGGCAGTATTGATTATATATCACCTGCTGCCCTTCGTGCCATTCAATCTGCAAAAATTCTAGTCGGTGGGAAAAGAGCTTTATCTTATTTCGCAACGGACAATCAAAAATCCTGCCCGATTACCGGCGATATTTTGGCGGCTGTTCAATTCATCAAAAATGAAATTTTAATGAATAATGTGGTTGTTATGGTGAGCGGTGACCCCGGCTATTACTCTATGCTTGATACTCTTCGTCGAAATTTTCCGCTGAATCAGATTAAAGTTATCCCGTCAATCAGTGCCATGCAGCTTGCCTTTGCCCGACTTGCTCTGCCTTGGCATAGTGCTGAGTTGTTGAGTTTTCACGGGCGACGTCCTGATGATGAGAAACTGAAATTCACTGACGGCAAAATCTTGGGTATGCTCACTGACGGCGAATACAATTCTCACACCATACCGAAAATTTTAATATCCAACGGCTGGAGCGGAGAGTCAAAACTTGCCATATGTGTGCGTCTGTCCTATGACGATGAGCAGATTATTGAAACGACTCTCTCAAATGCAGAAGAGATCGAAATATTTAAACATTGCATTTTAATTGTCCGAGAGCCGCGATAAATATATTTTTCCATTTAACCTGTGACGCTCGTCAGCTTAGTTCTGTGAATTTGTGCCTTGTTTTCGTCAATTTGCAAATTAAATCTCTCGTGAAGAATGTGTACAACCTCGCTCGGCTTAATGCTGCCGGTCAAGGTTATTTTTATGTCCATTTTTAAAGTAAGGATTGAATCTTTTACTTGCACCTCAATCGGCTTGGCTATGTATTGCTTGAGTTCAATATCACGCGTCTTCTTGGGCGTGATACGTGTGTAATTGATAGTTTTGGTCTCGTTGAAGGCCTTGATGACTGTCTGTGCTGCTGATGATTCGCCGCTGTAAGGTACACGGACTTCATAACTTGACAGTAAATCGTTATCCTCCGCTGCCGTCAACTTTGTCACTTTGCCTTGAAATTTTTGAAGTTTGAGGATCTCCGCTCCTCTCGGTAACTGTTGATTTAATCTCTCAAGCACTTCTTTTGCAGCTACATTCTGCGTAAGTTGGAAGTCCATATATTCGGAATCACTCGTCACACCGACAGCCAGAGCAGTCGCAAAGGACATCTTGATATGAGGATTAAAGCCCTCCGAATAGGCAATCGGCAATTTAGATCTCACAAGGGCACGGGCATACAGATCAACATAATCAAGATGACTCAATACAGCAATCTCCCTGCCCTTGCGAATTTGTGCCCTATACTTAGTCAATTCGACGTTTGGAACACTTGCGGCGGGTGTATTTGTCTTTGCGTTGTGGGTGACTTTTGAATCAGCATAGTCAATTACCTTGACGCCCAAGTTTTGACAAATACCACAACCTGTACAATGCGTCCGCCGACAATCTTGAGTGAGCTGCCCTTCCATTGCCTTATTCCATTCATCAATCAAAAAATTCTTCCTGACACCCGGCGAGGTATGATCCCACGGCAGAATTTCGTAAAAGTCCCGCTCACGCTCATTATAATATTTAGAATCAACCCCGCAAGCCTCGAACGCCTGCAGCCAGGTATCAAACTTAAACAGATCAGACCAACCGTCAAACTTTGCTCCATTCTTCCAGGCAGTGCAGATAACCTCAGCGAGACGGCGATCCCCGCGAGCAATCACACCCTCAAGGACAGACAGCTTGGCGTTATGATAGTTGAATTTGATAGCTCTGTCGTGAATATGAGATTTTAAAAGCTGTTGGCGACGCTCAAATTCTTCAAGCGGAATTTGCGGGAACCATTGAAAGGGCGTAAAAGGCTTAGGCACAAAGCAGGAGACACTGACTGTAACGGTGACACCACGCTTGCCCTTGACTTGAGTGTAGAGGTCAACCACCTTCTTGGCGAGGGCGGCAATTCCGATTATATCCTCATCAGTCTCAGTGGGAAGTCCCATCATAAAGTAGAGTTTTACGGCTTTCCAGCCCTTCTCGAAGGCAGCGGCACAGGCAGTCAATAAATTCTCCTCAGTGACGCCTTTATTGATAACATCTCTAAGCCTTTGAGTCCCTGCCTCCGGTGCAAAAGTCAAGCCGCTCTTTCGGACTTGCTGGAGTTTGTGTGCCAACTCAATGGAGAAACTGTCAATCCTCAATGAAGGCAGAGAGAAACTGACTTTTTCATTTTTGAAGTCCTCCATAAGATCATCAACCAAGTGTTGAAGGCAGGAGTAGTCGGCACTGGATAGTGAAGTCAAGGATATTTCATCATAGCCGGTGGCATCAATCAAATTTTTTGCCATCTTGCGGAGATTTTCGGGAGTCCTCTCACGAGCAGGACGATAGCAAATACCGGCTTGACAGAATCGACAGCCGCGACTGCACCCTCTGAAAAGTTCCAGCATTATGCGATTGTGAACAATATCAAGGTAGGGAACAATCGGACGCTCAACGGACGCTACCAAATCCATATCCTTGACGACACGCTTATATACAACCTCTTTGGCGTTCGGGTGAAGACGTTTCATTCCGGCAAAATCACCATTAGAGTAAATCGGTTCGTAAAAGCTCGGAACATAAATCCCGTCAATGTTTAAAAGTCTCTCCAAAAAGCCGCTTCGACCGCCTTGCCGCCCTTCGCGTTTCCACTTGATAAAAGCCTCAACAACTTCACCAAGCACTTCCTCACCTTCGCCAACGACAAAGAAGTCAAAAAAATCCGCCATAGGCTCAACGTTATAGACGCAGGGACCGCCGCCAACGACAAACGGTTCATCTTCACCGCGTTCATCGGCTTTTAAGGTAATTCCCGCAAGATCAAGCATATTGAGGACATTGGTGAAGATCATCTCGTATTGTAAGGAAAAGCCAAGAAAGTCAAAATCCTTGACGGCAGTCTTAGTCTCTAAGGCAAACAAGGGAAGATTCAACGCCCTCATTTCAGTTTCCATATCAGTCCAAGGAGCATAAACCCTCTCGCAAGCAGTGTCGTCACGTTTGTTGAGAATGTTATACAGAATCGCAAGTCCAAGATTGCTCATACCGACTTCGTAAACGTCCGGCAGAGCAAGGGCAAATTTACAATCAACATTTTGATGATCCTTAATGATTGCATTGAA
>CAJODU010000008.1 GCA_905233325.1 uncultured Selenomonadaceae bacterium | reverse complement strand
TCAGAAATTTAAGGATAGGAAGACAGGATTCAGCAACCTCGATAATGAGACAAGCCTGTATCCAGGGTTATATGTACTGGGAGCAATAAGCAGCTTAGGCAAGACAACGTTCGCGCATCAGCTTGCAGATCAGCTATCGCAGCGAGGAGATAGCGTGCTATACTTTAGCTTAGAACAGAACAAGTTAGAATTGGTGACAAAAGGAATCGCCAGATTAATGGCACAAAAAGATATGAGGAATGCGCTAAGTGCGATAGATATTCGTAGAGGAGCAAAAATTGCAGGTTTAGAAGAAGCAATTGCAGAATACGGAAAATTGGCAGCGAATGAAAATATAATTGAGTGTGATTTTGAGTATACGACAGCAGATGTGATAAGTTATGTAAGAAATTATATAGAAGAAAGTGAGAAATCACCAGTAGTAATAGTTGATTATTTACAAGTGCTTCGACCAAGTGAGAGATTAGGAATAAGAGAGGGAATAGACGCAAATGTAAAGGCACTGAAGAAGTTGCAGAGCGAGAATGATATAGTGGTGCTGGTAATAAGCAGCTTCAATCGGTTGAATTATACATCGCTGGTAGATTATGAGAGTTTCAAGGAGAGCGGAGGAATCGAATATACAGCAGATGTAGTGTGGGGTTTACAGTTAAAGGAGATAGCAAAGGATATATTTGAAAGAAAGTCGGTCAATGAGAAACGTGAGGCAATTCGTAAAGCGAAATTAGCGAATCCGCGAGAATTGGAATTGGTGTGCTTGAAGAATCGTTATGGTCGAAGTTCGTATAAATGCGGTTTCAAGTATTATGCAAAGTATGATCTATTTGTGCCGGAAGATGAGTATTTTGATAATTAAGAAACGCAATGTGTAGTGAGTTGACTATTATACGTCATTGAAGTATAATAAAACATGAATAATATTTTGATTCCATAAGTAATAGTAGAGACACTAGCGTATCTTCGTGCTATTGCAGATATTTGGGATATGAATACGCAAAATGAGTTTAAAACATATATAGGAACGATTTTCTACTTGGAGATGTTATACCAAATACAGGTGGTATTCGTAAAATTCGTTGGAACAGCAGCGGTCATGGCAAGCGTGGTGGTGCTCGCGTTATTTATTATTATTATAATGAAAATCACCCAATATATTTGCTATTTGCATATCCTAAAAATGTAAAAGATGATCTGACAGAGCAAGAAAAGAAAATTTTAAGTCAATTCGTGCAACAACTTAAAGATTCATTTGAATGAAAGAGGGTGGAGAGTAATGGTAGAAGATAATATTTCATCAATAGCAAAAGGTGTCATTCAAGGATTAACAAAGGCAATAAAAGATGTGGAAGGTGAGAAAGTTTTTGGTATAAAGAAAAGTATAGTATATAAGGTGCAGCCTCGCCTTATTCGGGAACAATTAAAGATGTCACAAAGAGAGTTCGCAACTACTTTCGGTATACCGCTTTCAACGTTGCAAAATTGGGAGCAGGGGAGACGTAAGTTAGATGGAACAGCTACTTCTTATCTCAAAGCAATTATGATGTATCCCGAAGAAATGAAAATGGTAAATGCGAATTGAAAATATTTAGTATAATAAAAAGCCTTGGGGAGTTGAATCCTCAAGGTATTTTTAATTTGAGAAGAAGGAGGAAAAACTGTGGAAAATATTTATGGGTACATTAGAGTATCAAGCAAGGAACAAAATGATGAACGTCAAAGAATAGCGATGCTTAACTTTGGGATTTTAGAGGAAAATATGTATGTGGATAAGCAGAGCGGTAAAGATTTCGAGAGACCAGCATATCACCAGTTGCTTGAGAAATTAAAGCCTGATGATACCCTCGTGATTAAGAGTATTGATAGGCTGGGAAGAAATTACAAAGAGATTTTGAAACAGTGGGGTCTAATCACGAAGGAGAAACAGGCAAATATCGTGGTGATAGATATGCCATTGCTGGACACTCGAAAAAATAAAGATTTGTTGGGAACGCTGATAGCAGATATTGTTCTTCAACTGTTATCATTTGTGGCACAGACAGAAAGAGAATTTATCCATCAAAGGCAAGCTGAAGGAATAGTGGCAGCAAAAGCACGAGGGGTGAGATTTGGACGTAAAGCGATGAAACAGCCTATGGAATTTGAAATAATATGCGAGCAATGGAAAAAAGGCGAGATTTCTGCTCGTAATGCTGCAAAAATATTGAGCGTCTCACCTACAACATTTCTAAAATGGGCTAAAAATTAGCCTGTCCACTAAAGTAAAGTTTTTTGAGCAAATGAAAAAAAGCGCAAATAGAAATCTTGATGTTGATTTAACGCATTTCTATTTACGAAAAGATTCATATGGCTCAATTTTTGTATTTTGGTGAATCACGCTAAAATTCTTGACGTAATCGCTATTATTAGTTAAAATATTCAATGGACGTGCAATTGGCAATATTTGTAATCGGCTGTATATCAAAGTTTACTTTTTTTTACAGTCAGATCATAGCTCGATTGCAAATGCTCAAACAAGATGTAATAAGAATTTATGTGTTGAAGGGGTGAAGGCGCATTCGGGTGTCCTGCGCTAAATATGAAACATTCATACTTTATAATCGCGCTAGTTACCGTTCTGTTACTCAGTCTTGGAATAATCTATTATGGTGCATATCTCAATGACCAAGGAGAAGTACAAATTTCAAAACGAATGGAAGAGAGGACTTTACCATTAGCAGGAGCTAAAGTTTCAGCACGTTTGATAAATCCAAAGATAGTGCTTGATTCGATCAATCTCTATTCTAATGAAATGACAGACGCAGTTGCACTGATAGACGGACGGATAACTGAAGTGCTGGTTAACAAAAACACACAAGTTAATAAAGGGACTCCTCTATTCATAATTGAGAATGAGAGTATTGCTCTAAAGCTGCAAGAGGCGGAGAGCAGTATACTCAAAGCTAAGGCGGCACTTCGGCAGGCAGAAAACGATTACAAAAGATATATAAGACTTCGAGAGCAAGACGCCACCACTGCTGAAAAATATGACGCGGCTGAAGCTCAATACAATGCAGCAAGTGCTGAATTGGCAGCAAGTGAAACAAGAAAGCAGCAGCTACTTGTACAAGATGCACGTCAACAAGTGGTTTCACCAATATCCGGCAAAGTATTGGTATTGTATCGACAGCTTGGTTCTTATGTTCAAGCAGGTACATCATTGGCACTTATTGGCAACTTCAATAAGCTCTACTTTTCAACAGCGGTTGAAGACGAGACATCAAGCCGAATGACAATAGGACAACGAGCGGAGTTGGTATTTGTAAATAATGATTTTAATAAAGTTTTCAATACAAGTTATGAGGCAGGTAATCAAGGCTCAAATCAAAGATTTACGGCACAGATAACAGAAATATTGCCAGATTCTTCACAGCCTGCTGCCATTAGAAATGTATTCTGGCAAGTTGACAATGAATCGGGTCTGTTGGAGCCTCAAACTTATGGCGGTGTTTCGTTCAAGCTCATTCAACCACATCAATGCTTGGCTGTGCCTTTGAGGGCAATGACTGATATGTCGCATTCATCAGTGTTCGTAGTTAAAGCCGATAATACTCTTGAGCGACGACAAGTCAAAACTGGTACTGACGATGGAGAATTTATTGAGGTGCTTGAAGGACTCAGCAATGATGAAGTAGTCGTCACAAGCGGAATGCAGGGTCTTACGGAAGGTGTCAAAGTAAGTATAACTCTTGAGACTGAAGGTGGTGCGTGATATGGAAAAAGAAAAGCTGTTTAGTCGTGAAGCTCTTGATAAGCTGCGCTCCCCGGAGAAGCTCAATACTTTGATACCTGTAACTAATCCGATCGCTTGGGTTGGTTTGGTAGCACTTTGTGTGCTGATGTTTTCCATTGTCCTTTGGTCGGTGTTCGGTGCATTTACAGAACGTGCTGCCGGTATGGGTCTTATAATGGATTCCGCCGGTGTTGTCAATATTTCACACGCTGCCTCAGGAAAGATCACTGATGTTTACGTCAAAACTGGCGACACCGTTTATGCAGGTCAGCTCATTGCTCATATGGAGCAGCCCGAACGTGTTGCCGATACTCAAATGGCTCAATATGGCACTGATTTGGCGTCGAATGACCGCGATGTTTTAGGCAAAGTCTATCAATACGACGCAAAACTTCACCAACAGAAAGCCAGTGAAAATATCTATTCCGATCATGACGGCATTGTTGACGAAGTGATGATAGAGAAGGGCAGTATCATTAGTTCCGGCAGTCCAATTTGTACCGTCAGACTTACTCAAAATCGTGAGGAGCTTACAGGTATTTTTTATGTGCCGGTTGACAAGGGCAAGCAAATTGAAAGCGGTATGTTAATTCAGCTTGCGCCTAATGGTGTTGATGTATCGAAGACCGGTTCATTGATAGGTGTCGTTCGTTCAATATCTCAATATCCAATCTCTGGACAAGGCATACAGAAAAGTCTTGGCAACTCACAGCTTGCAAATTGGATAGTGTCACAAGGTATGGGCGGTGCCATTGAAGTTAAATTCGATTTAGTGAAGGACAAGGACGACGAATCGGGTTACTTGTGGACTTCACTAATTGGAGAGCATAAACCTATCACTGCTGGCTCTTTCTGCACAGGTTCAATCATCATTGAACGCCAACCGCCGATAGAGCGAGTCTTCTATAAGTTTAGTCAACTCTTGAGGAGCAGATAGTTGTGATTAAAGAAGTCATTGACAAAATCAGAAATTTAATTATCAACCGAAGCGGCTCAAGAGTGAAAGTTCCGACTATCCTACAGATGGAGGCGACTGAATGCGGCGCAGCGTCACTTGCAATGATTCTTGCCAAGAATAATCTCTGGATACCTCTTGAAAAGTTAAGGCAGATGTGCGGTGTCAATCGCGATGGTTCCAATGCAAGGAATATATTGAGGGCAGCGCGTTCACTTGGTTGTGAGGCTAAGGCATTCACTTGGTCAGCTCAAAAGCTCATTCTTCGCAACACTTATCCCCTGATTATTCACTGGGAATTTAATCACTTTGTTGTACTTGAAGGTATCAAGAATGGTGTTGCTTATCTCAATGATCCTGCACTTGGACGGCGAAAGGTTCCTTTTGAAGATTTCATCACATCTTATACAGGCGTTTGCCTCCGAATCATTCCTCAAGCGAACTTCAAGCCAGCAGGACATCGTTACAATGTCATAAAAGCCGTTGCAAAAAAACTTATTCAGGACAAGTGGGCCATGCTCTTTGTGATGATTATCGGCTTGTGCATGATAATTCCTGGTCTTGCAATGCCGGTAATCAGTCAAGTATTCATTGATGACGTGCTTACCAACAAACACCCAGATTGGGCAAGTAAGATTTACCTTGCGCTTATTGGTGCTATTGTTATTAATTGCGTAATGAACTATTTGCGCTCATACATTTTGACTGTATGGCAGAAAAAGTTGACTCTAGCAGATTCTACCAGCTTTTTCTGGCATTTAATTCGTCTACCCATACAATTTTTCCAACAGAGAAATAGTGCTGAGGTCGCCTCGCGTATAAACTTTAACGAAGCCATTGCAGGAGTTTTGTCAAATTCAGCGGCAACGGTTGTGTTGGATTTCTTCGTCGCCTTGTTCTATCTCCTGCTGCTCTTTCAGTACTCTGTGCCGCTCACGCTGATCGGAATTTCCTTCAGTCTTACCAACTTGGCGATATTGGCTCTGACTCGACGCAAATTAACTGACCTCACAATGCGTCTTCAACAGGATAAGGGTAAAGAGTACGGCACGTTGATGAATGGGCTTTTGATGATTGAGTCTATTAAGGCCAATGGCGGCGAAGGTGACTTTTTCACTAAGTGGGCAGGTTATCGCGCTAAGGTTATTGTCGCCAATCAAACGATTCAGCTATTTAACATCAACGTCAACCTCTTGCCTACTCTTTTGGCCGGTGTCAACTCTGCTCTCATTATGACCGTCGGCGGTTTCTCCATTATGGACGGTCTTATGACCGCTGGTATTTTTACTGCATTTCAAAATCTAATGGGAAAATTCCAAGAACCATTTAACAATCTTTTAAACCTTGGTACCACTCTTCAAGGTACGGAAATGCAAATGCAGCGTCTCGATGATGTTAAGCGTTATGATATTGACAAGCTAAATTATCCCAATGAGAAACAAAAAGTCACCTTCAAGAAAAGCCGCCTTTCTGGTGATCTGGAACTAAAGAATATTTCTTTCGGCTACAGTCCGCTTGATCCGCCGCTACTTCAAGATTTTAACCTTCATCTTAAACCTGGGCGTTGGGTGGCGGTTGTCGGTGCTTCCGGCAGCGGTAAGTCAACAATGGCGAAGATTGTTACAGGTCTCTATGAGCAGTGGTCGGGTGATGTGCTCTTTGACGGCGTAAATCGTCGTGAAGTGCCGCGTGCTGTCATTACTCATTCTGTCTCCGCTGTTGATCAGGATATTTTCCAAATCAGCGGTACTATCGCGGATAATATCTCACTCTTTGACAATTCAATGAAGCGCTCTGATATCATTCAAGCTGCCAAAGATGCCTGCATTCACGAGGAAATAATATCCATTAAAAGTGGCTATGATGCGGAAGTTTCAGAGGGCGGCAGTAATTTCAGCGGTGGTCAACGTCAGAGAATTGAGATAGCGCGAGCATTGGCGGTCAATCCTTCACTGCTAATTCTTGATGAAGCTACTTCTGCTCTTGATCCAATCGTTGAGCAACAGATTCTTGAGAATATCAGAAGGCGCGGCTGCTCCTGCTTCATAGTTGCACATCGACTTTCAACGATTCGCGACTGTGATGAAATAATCGTCCTTGACAAAGGCAAAGTTGCAGAACGTGGTACACATCGCGAAATGATTAAGCACGATGGTCCTTATCGCCAACTGATTGAGGATCGCAAACATTGATTGATAGAGTGAGGTAAAAAGATGAAGTTAGACGCCGGTCAACGTTTCTATCTAAAAAACGACAATCAATTTGTTAAATTCATAAGCGGCAGGCTTGAAGTCTATGCTGTCACTCGAAATGTATCATCATTTCGCCAAATCTTTCTCACTGAAATGGCTGTTGGTGATGTTGCATTTCCTTCGCTTGATGAGTTCGGCTACATTGACTTTCTTGTTTATGCCGTTGAAGATTCCGAAATTGATTTGATAGATATTGATATTTTGCCGGTGAACGGTCTTCGTTCACTTATGAGGCACTGGTTTTGCAAATTGGTTGAGCTGCCTTGGTTAAGTTTGCTTGCTGATTTCGGTGATGATGTTCTACAGGCTTGGCGCAATAAGTCAATCTTCCTCTCACAAGACCTTACCCTTGCGGAGTTAAAAAGTGAGTTCGTCGACCATGAGCAAACTCTGTCCATGCTGCTTGGCGTCAGATTCCGCTCTGAGGACAAGAAACTCGCCCGCCGTATCGAGAAGAGTGAAGAGAACAAGCGCAGAATGCTTGATGAGACTATAGCCAAGCTCATTGGACAAGAGGACTCAATCTATCAGTATCAAGGCTCCAAGAATGCTGAGAGCAGCGTCGACGCCAATATTAACGACGTGGCTTTTATCATAAAGCGCATTGCTTCTGCTCTCAAGATGCCCACAGACAATATCAACATACCCGTTGATGTTGCTAAGAGGCTGGATCAGCTTGGTATAATTCGCCGGTTAGTCAACAAGGGTAATATGCAGATGAGGCTGGTCGAACTTGATAAAACTTGGTACAAATTCGATTGCGGCGTAATGCTGGGTTATTATGGCGAGAAGAAGGCACTCGTTGCGCTGATACCAACATCTCCGAAGTCCTACATCATGGTGAGCAAGGATAAACCGCTCGGCATTCCAATTACTGAAGATGTAGCTGCTAATATCGATAAGGACGCCTTCGCTCTGCATGCAGGACTGCCAACGCGAAAACTCAAATACGTAGACGTTTTGAAATTTCTTTTCAATCATTGCTGGCTGATGGATTGGCGAACGATAGTTTTGGTCAGTCTGCTTGCGGGGCTTATTCCAATCATCACTCCAATCATCACTGAGACGATTTTCCAAGACATTCTACCAATTCTTGATAGACAAGGGCTAGCGACGGTCACGCAAGTTTCACTCATTGCAGCATTCTCGACGGCTGCGATTAACATTGTGCGTTCAATAGCGGTCACTAGGTTGATCACTAATGTTGACCTTGCTGTTGAGGCGGCTTTCTTTGGTCGACTTCTTGCACTGCCTTCTACCTTCTTCCGAAAATTCCAATCCGGTGAATTGGCAAGTAGATTCATGGGTTTGGAAACGACCATGAATGCGATATCGGGTGACGTTATAGGTCAAGTGTTTAACTGTCTATTCTCTTTCTGGTCTTTTGGCTTGATGTGCTGGTACAGTTTCCCTCTTGCAATGCTTGTGCTGTTCTCAGCAATTTTGCTAACCACTATCAATGTTTTGATCATGAGCCACATAGTGACCTTACAGAGAAAATTCACTGCTGCTCGCAACAAGACCGCGGCATTGGTACAACAGGTGTTTAACGGCTTGGCGAAATTCAGGACTGCTGGTGCCGAGGAGCATGCCTTCAGACTTTGGGGAGAATGCTTTACTGAAGAATGGAAGTGGAATTATAAAACTCGCTGGAGTATCAACCATATGGGCATTATTGGCATTGTCCAGGCTAATCTTTACACTCTCCTGGTTTACTTCGTTGTAATGCACTACGTTAATGAGATTGACCCTGAGACTGGCAAGATAGTTAAATCCGGCATGACTTATGCAGCATTCCTGGCTTTCCAAGCTGCGGCTGCGTCATTTAATGTTGCAATCATTCAATTCATTTCCTCTATGAGCAAGTTGTTTATGGTCAAACCACTCATTGAGAATATCAAAATTTTTCTTGAGGAGGTGCCCGAAATATCTGATGATAAGCCGGACGCCGATACCCTTCACGGTGCCATTGAGGTACGTAACCTCTACTTTGCTTACTCCGAAGACGGCCCCGACGTTATAAAAGATGTCAACTTCAGAATTGCTGCAGGTGAACATGTGGCGATTGTCGGCAGGAGCGGTGGAGGTAAGTCTACTCTTGTTCGACTTCTTCTCGGCTTTGAGAAACCTACTCAAGGTACAGTCTTATATGACGGTCAAGACCTATCTGAGGTGAATCTTAGCTCTGTGCGCTCACAAATGGGAGTTGTTCTACAGAATGGTCAGTTGATGAGCGGATCAATCTTCACGAATATTGTTGGTACATCTGCTTTGACTGAGAAGGACGCTTGGGCGGCTGCAGAAGCTGCGGGTCTTACTGACGACATCAAGAATATGCCAATGGGTATGCAGACTATCATCAGTGAAGGCAGCACCAATATCAGCGGCGGTCAGCGACAGAGAATACTGATTGCCCGTGCTCTTGCCGGTAGACCTGCAATCGTCATCTTCGACGAGGCTACTTCTGCGCTTGACAACAGGACCCAGGCGATAGTTACAGACAGCCTTGACAAAATGCGTACCACTCAGATAGTCGTTGCACACAGGCTTTCAACTATCAGGAATGTCGATCGAGTCATAGTCCTTGATAAGGGAGAGATAGTAGAGAATGGTGGATTCGATGAACTTGTAGCGAAGGGTGGCCTCTTTGCGAATATGGTCAAGCGTCAAACCATAGATTAATCGTTACTTGATGTTGTGAGAGGTGAGACGATGGTTGAAA
Source organism: uncultured Selenomonadaceae bacterium (assembly GCA_905233325.1). Taxonomy (GTDB): domain Bacteria; phylum Bacillota; class Negativicutes; order Selenomonadales; family Selenomonadaceae; genus Quinella. The sequence continues at coordinate 10,929 of CAJODU010000008.1, read as the reverse complement.
ATCTTTTCGAGGAAATTTACGAAAAATACTTCAAAAAAGTGTATAACTACATCTTTGGGCAGGTGCTCAATCGTGAAGTTGCTCAAGACCTCACCGAAGATGTTTTCGTTCGGGTGCTTGATAACCTTGAAAGTTACGACTCTTCAAAGGCAGCGCTTTTTACTTGGGTTTACACTATTGCCAGGAACATACTCACTAATCATCAAAACAGGGCTTACGTCAAGCGTGAAAGCGGCATTGACGAGAGTGTTATGATGATTGGCAAACAGCAAGACTATTACTACGACAATCCTAACACTCTTAAATACGTTGAGAATAGGCAGTTGTTCAATATCCTTCGTGAGTTGAGCGAGGCAGAGCGTGATTTCCTTGAGATGAGGTATGGGCTTGAGATGAGTAACGAGGAGATAGCAAGAGTACTAAATATCAGCTCAAAGGCCGTCAGTGACAGATACAGGCGACTCCTTGAAAAGTGTAGGAAGATCCACCAAGAGAATATGGACCTCTAATGCTCGGTGAAAGTACTCACCACTTTAGAAGTGGGGGAATTCTCGCAAATTTTAGTTAAAAAATTTTTTCTATGAGCGCGGATTTTTGCGAATCACAACTGTATAATAAGATGTAACAACAAAACAACACTGAACAATGGAAGGAATGGTAATGATGACAAACGTCGATAAAGCAGCAAAGCTACTCGAAAACCAAGATTTCGTTTTGAAGCTCTCTAAGTGCAATGACAAGGACGCTATGTTGGCTCTCTTCAAGGACAATGGCGCGGAGATTACTCTCGATGAGCTCAATCAATTCGGTTCACTCTTGAAGGCCGTTGTCGATAATGACGGAGAACTTCCTGATGAGATTGCTGAGCAGGTTGCAGGTGGTGCGTTCGACATAACTAGGATTGGTGAATTACTTGGTGCGTTCGGTAAATTCTTGTCTGGTATGGCAGAGCCATTGAACACGATCATCAGTATCTTTACCACTGACAAGAAGCCGGCAGATAATTCGGGTTCAGGTAGCGCAACGTAACAAGTATCTTAACAAAGAAAGCTAAGGGGAATCTTAATCAGAGCGGGGTAGAAGATTGCGCTTTTGCCTCGCTTTATTGCATAGGGACGATTAAGGTCATGGATACAGAAAAGATATTGAAAGCAGCGGATTTTTCGCTAGAGACTAACTTTAAGGAAGAATTGAACAGAAAACTCCATCTTGCCAAGACGATGAGGAATTTGAATCTTGAGGACGAGGAACTCGACGATGAGGAGTTAGATAATATTGTTGCTGCTAGGGGCCTTAACACGGTGCCTGTAAATTTTGTGAAGAATTTGAGTGAGTACAATGATTGATTTCAAGGTTGAGACGAAGGACAGCAAGTGCGTCTTTTCTATAATAGGGCGAGTGGACGCTGTAGGTGCTGCAACCTTTGATAAAAAGTCTCAAGAGGTGTTTGCGGCCAATAGCGACGTGGTTGTTGATTGCAGCGGGCTTGAGTACTTGTCGAGTGCAGGAATTCGCGTTATCATGTGTTGGATCAAGGCTAGATACAAATTTGTGATGTATGCGGTGGATAGTAATGTGAAGAATGTGCTTGAGATGACGGGCATTGACGAGTTCTTGACATTTGTAAATGAAATTTGAGGAGTGAAGATTTGTGAACAGTAAAGCAGAATCTTTCAAAAAGTACGTAGAGGCTCAACAGTCTGGAGTTTTTCAGATTGAGGAGATAGAGGGCGACGAGCAACAAACGGCGATCTTCCGCTCAACAGTCACAATCCAAAGGCAGCAACTTCCTCTTATGGTTGCCATTGACGCTTCAGTATTCGCAATCATAAGGGTGCAGATAGCTCCGAAGGTCTTTGATGAAGAGGCATATGGGGAGCTTTACAAGTTCATCAATGAGCAGAATTTGAGATACAAGCCATTCAAGTTCTTCTTCAACGATATGGGTGATCTCATGCTGGAGAGTTGCCTGCTCTTCACCGGTGAGGAAGTCAAGAGTGAGGAAATATATTTGATGTTCAATGTGATAATCAGTTATCTCAACGACAATTATCGCAAGATTATGAAGCTGATTTGGGGTGGCTCTGATGACAAGAGCAATAACGATGAAGTCAAGGCAGACGAGGCTTAGTTTCTTACTAGGAGTGCTAATGGTTGCCTCGTTACCCTTTAATGCCTCGGCGGCACCAAATTCTGACTCTCAGATGAACCAGACCCGTGAGGAAATGGAGCGGCAGCGCATTGAAAGGCAGATCGAAGAGGATCAAAGGCGCAATCAAGAGAACATTGAGGACAAGACCAAGGAGGGTGACAACTCTCAATCTCAGAGAGAAACTCTCAAATTCACACTCAACGATGTCACTACTGATGATTCAGTGGTCATCACGCCGAAGGTTTTGAAGGAGATTGCAGGGCGCTATATCGGCTCGGAGGTCTCCTTTGAGGATATTCAACAGTTGGTTGAAGACATCAACAAGTACTATTCTGATCTCGGACTTCTCACATGCAGGGCTTATCTCAAGCCGCAGAAAATCGAGGGGGGCGTCCTTCATATCTCACTCAATGAGGCGATTAATGGTAAGGTTGACTTCAAGGGGAATCGCTCGACGGCGGTCAAGTACATCAAGCGCAGGCTCAGGCTCCAAGAGGGCAAGCTGCAGAACTTCAAACACCTTGATGAGGACATTACAAGATTTAACGGCACAAACGACGCTAATCTCAGAATAGCAATCAAGCCTGGCATTGAACCGAATACCACTGATTACGAAATAGTCGTTGTGGAACCGCAGAGGGCGACGACTAATGTTTTTGTTGATAATTTTGGACAAACTTCCACCGGTACTTGGCGCGAAGGGTTGTCCTTTAATTATGCAAGTCTTACGGGCATTCGCGACAATTTCAACATTGGTTACAATCACGCGATTGGCTCAAACTCTTTTAATGTCGGCTATGAAGTGCCGGTTTCACGTTGGGGAACTCGACTGCGCTTTGACTACTCGACCAATGGCACGGAGCACAAGTCCGGTCAATTCAAAAATCTCATTACTGGGCATTCAAATTACTACAGCGTATCTCTCACTCACCCTCTCTCGGTCAGTATGAATGGCCGAGCTGAATGGTCCTTGGTTCTCAACTCTCAATCTTCTGCTTCGACCTTTAAGGACTCCGGCACTTTTTCTGATAATCGTTCTGATACTGCCGACCTTTCATTCACGCAAATCAACTATAAGCCCGCGGCGGTCATTTATCAGAAACACACTTACGAAGTCGGCAATGCTCATAACAAGATTGATGAGGTGCATAGACCTTTCGGGTTGTATAAGTTTTACGGCTTCATTCGCAAGTCTCTTCCTCATGGTCACTCGCTCTATACTCGCGCCTCTGCTCAACTCTCTTCGAGAAAAAATCTTGCCTCTGCGGACACTTTTTCAATCGGCGGCTACTACTCCGTTCGCGGATACAAAACTCAGTATTTCGACGGCGATAACGGCTTAGATTGGACGCTTGAATATGCTTTCCCTCTAGTCAAGTGCCTTAATGGTTTCGCGTTCTTTGACTATGGCAAGATTGCGCATGAGAACTCTTTGATGAGCACGGGTCTGGGTCTTAGCTTTAGGCCGATTGACAATCTATCTTCAACGTTGGTGTTTGGGTTCCCTCTCAAGCGTTACTTTGAGTATGATGAAGTAAGCAAGATGAGGATTGGGTTGCTCTGTAACGGCTCTTTTTAATTCAGAATGCAGAATTATGGGGTTCGTTCTCCCAATTCTTAATTCTTAATTCTGCATTATCACCCACCCCTCTCCCCTTGCTTCGCAAGCCCTTAATTCTTAATTAATGAAGGTGATACAATGTATAAGAAAACTTTACTTACTAGAAGGATTCTGGCCATGGCGGCGGCAACTGCGCTGTTTGTGTCGCCTTCGGTCTCATTGGCACAGAACATTCAGAAGGCGGACTCCTCTAAGGCTGGCACCATTAAAGTCAATGGCAAGGTCACTAACATCACGCCTGATCGTACGACTAACGGTGGCAAGACTGCTGTCAATCACTTCTCCAACTTCGATCTCGACAAGGGCAATATCGCCAATCTTCATCTTGAGAAGTCTGATATGCTGGTCAACTTCGTTGATGAGAAGGCCAACATCAACGGCATTGTCAACTCCGTTAAGAATAACAAAGTCGGCGGCAACCTCTACTTCCTCAGCTCGAAGGGTATTGCTGTTGGGGCTTCTGGGGCGATTAATGCTGATAAGGTCAACCTCATTACTCCTCAGGCTAAAGTCTACCAAGCAATGGTCGATTCCTCTAATCTTAATGAGCAGACTCTTTCAAGAGAGGCTCTTGATTCTTACCCGCTCAACCCTTCCGGCTCGATTGTCATTGAAGGCTCTATCAATGCGCCCAAGGGTATCAATCTCATTGCGCGAGATATTCAAGTCAAAGGCACTCTAAACAATACTAGCAACATTGATTACTCAAAGATTGTCAATACCACTGACGAGAATGGCAACATTATTTCTGCAGGCCTGAGCAGTCAGTCTCTTGCCCTCACCTCTGATAATGACGGCATTTATATTTCCTCTCATGTAAATAATGATGAGGTTACTCTTGACCAGGGGCTCACTGACTTCACCGGCATTGGAGTTGAGCACCTTCAATCTCCTGCGGTTGCGAAGATTGATATTGATGAGGGCGCTGTCATCAAGAGCGACGCTGATGTTGATATTTGCGCGGTTGTGACTTCTAATCGTTCGCCACTTAATGGCTCCGACACTCTCAGTAATGTTCGCTCTTTTAACACCTCTGTTGATGTCGCGGGCAGCATTGAGGCGCAGAACATCAACCTAAAGAGCAACATTAATGACCAATTCATTCGTGCCTCTGTCGTTGCGCCTTCTAGTGATGAAGATGCGGGCGTTGATTTTGCTAAACTCATGGATATTTTCTCGATGATTAACCTTCAAAACATCTTGCAGGACTACGGTCACATTGCAAATGCTTTTGTTGCGCGTGTTGATGAGACTAACCTTAACATCAAGAGCACGGCTTCACTGAAGGCTGCAAAGAATATCAACCTTGATTCTACTTCTGCATTCAAGACGCAGCTTATTAGTCAAGTCACCTCGACTGATGATTACGGCGGCGGCGCGATTAATTATGCTTACCTTGACAACTCTGCGGGCATGAACATTGCGGGCAAACTTGCAGCTGCGGGTGATATCAACCTTAATGCTGCCTCTGGAGCGGACATCACAAGCATGGCCAACATCAAGTTCGATAAGTCCAACAACACAGCTTCCACTCTTGCGCTCAATGTTGCCTATGGCAGCAACAAATCTAATTTGACCGTTGAGAAGTCTGCCGGTATTGACGCGGGCGGAAAGCTCACTCTTGCCTCACTTGCAAGCACTCCAATTTCTATGCAGAATGCCATTCAACGTGAGGGCTCGGCGCTCGGTGCACTCACTCTTAACGGTGATAAGATGAGTTCTGAATCCTTGCTTAATGTCTCCGGTGAACTCAAGGCCAAGGGCGATATCAACCTTTCCTCTAAGTATCAAGCCGCAACTAAGGAAGTTCTCAGCGGTATCATAGTCAACAATCCGACTAGCAATGCCACTCAGACTGAGCAAGAGGCCGCTAAAACTCAGCAGGCTGTCGATACAATTAACAACTTCTCCAAAGAGCAGGGCGGCGCTGATTCCGGCTCCACCTCTGTCACGGTCAATGGGACGATCGTCTATGAAAGCAACAATGCCTTTCTCGCAGCAGATAAGGTCACCAGTTCAAGCGGCACGATTAATATTGAGACAAGTGCCGACCTTGGCGACGCTCAATCCGGCGGCTTCTCGATCACTGCTGCCAACAAGGGGGGGCAGGTGTCACCGGTCTTCCTATTTCAGAGCATGACCAATAACTCTATCCTTCAACTCACCGGAGACCTTACGGCAACCGACATCAATGTCAAGAGTAACGTTGTGATTAACAATCCGCGTCTTGACAAGGTTCTCTCTGACATCGGCAACATCTCTGAGAACCTCTCGAAGGTCTATGATAAGATTTCTAGCAAGGTTACCAGCTCCGGCACTGAGGAGCAGAAGGCGGCCTTTGAGGAGGCCAAGAAGCGCCTTGAAACTTATGTTGACAGCGTCAAGAGTGGTACTAATCCTCAGCAGGCTCTCATTTCTTCCACACAGGACATCATCAATGATCTCAAGGAGTACCTCGCTAGTGATGAGGACGTTCAAAAAATTATCTCTACGCTTGAGAGAGCGGTCGACGCCACGCAAATCGCTAACTTTTACGCGGACAAGGAAACTGTCCTCACGACTGAAGAGAAGAATCCAGACTACACCGTCACGGCTTCATCTCTGACGAACTTATTGACGAACAAGAGCAACATTGACATTGCTCAAGGGCTGACCTTCAAGGCAACAAGCGGTGATGTTAGCCTAAACTCTGAGATTGAGGATCGGACAGTCAACGTCGCTGGGCACATTCTCCCAAAGAATCTCAAGACCGCCGCAACGGACTTAGTTGTTGGTGTCAATCTTCTTGGAGATGACAACTTGATTAACTCTGACGGTGCCCTCACCATCTCCGGCAAGAAGGTTACAATCAACGCCAACAATGATATAAATCACCTGCTCATCAACAACGGCTCCGGTATTGGCGCCAACTCTGCCTATCATGCTGTCGGCACGGTTGGATATGCTGGCGGCTCTTCTAATGCAGTTGCAAATCTTGGGGCTATGCCGCTCATCACCGCTACCGACTCTCTCAACGTCAGCGCGGACAATGACACTCATCTTTTTAATGCTGCCGGTGGCTTCTCTTTCGGCTCTGGCTCGGCAGGAATTGGAGTTGGCGTCGCGGTCAATAATTTTGATGTTTCCACCGGTGCGGCACTTGGCGGCGTGGCGATGGGTTCGATCAACTCACCGAAAATCAACGTCAATGCCAATACTACCGGTATGGTCAATGCGCTTAGTGTCGCTGGCGGTATCTCAACTAGCTCTCAAAGTTCCAAGTCTTACGAGGAGAGAGCTGACGAGGAGAAGGCAACTTCTTCTGGTATTGCTATACTTGACAGCCTCTCTGAATATGTCGGCGAGGACACTCTCAAAACCATTTCTGATGCCACGGAATACTTCAACAAGGCCAAGGGCGTTATCAGTGAGACCAAGGGCAAGATTGATAACGCCCAAGCAGAGCTCACCGGCGCGAAGGATAAACCCGACACCAAGGTTGCAAGCACTAGCGAGGTAAGTAGCAGCGACTCTGAACCGAAAGTCACCTTCGATGGTGCGGGCAGTGCTTCTGTCAACCTCGGCAGTCGCAACACTATCACTTCGTTCAATGCTCTCAAGGCAAGAAGCGTGAGTGAGATGAACGTTGCCTCTCTCGACAAGAATTTCACGGGAGCTTGGAGCGGCGCAGGTGCCCTCAATTTTCGCGGAGGCAAGAGCACTTCGGTTGCAATCGCCGGAGCTGTCGCCCTCAATGATGTCGATTCAAAGGTCATCTCAAACATTTCCAATAACTCAGGCCTCGGCGGCGTGATTAACAATTCCGCTGAAAAGTCTGGCGCTTTAGTGGCGGCTGGTCTCGGTCTCACGGTCTCATCTACTTCTGGCAAGAACTTCGCAGGCGCGGCCTCTGCTTCTGTTAATCTCTCTGACAATGCTGTCAAAGCTAATCTCTCTAATAATGTTGTTGCCGCAGCTAAGAATATCGCCAATCTTGCTAAGAACTCTGATACTCAGATCACCGGCGGCATTAATGTTGCGGTTGCGGCTGGTGGCTCAAGCGGCGTGGCTATTGGTGGCTCTGGTGTTTGGTCTGACATTTCCAATAATGTTGACGCCCTTGTTGAGGGTGGCTCTTACAATTTGACCGGTGACTTCAAGAATCAAGTCGGCACTACTTTGACTGATATTGCTGCTGGTGCCGGTGTTGGCGTTTCGACCGGCGGTTACGGCGTTCAAGGTGTCTTTACTTACAACAAGGTGTTGAATAATTCCGCGGCGCGGGTCTTGGATTCCAGCATCACTTCTAAAAATTTTATTAATACCTCTGCCGACTCAACTTCCGGCCTCAAAACTTACGATTCAACCCTCAGTAATGCCGGCCTTGATGTCAATGGTGATTCCTACACCGACTTCGCTAAGATTGGTGAGGTCTCTTCTACTAAGACTTCGATTAATAATCAGGCCAATGGTGGTGAGGCCGTTGACGGTGATACTTCTAAGGGGTACAATAACTCTGATTACGGCAATAAAATTATTACGGCTTCGCTGGCGATTGCCGGCTCTAAGAAGGGCTCCGCGCAGGCCTCTCTTGCTATCTCTGACGTTGACAACGACTTTAGCGCTGAGGTCACTAACACTGATTTGAATATTACGTCCACTTCTGATATCGTTGCCACTTCTAACACCCTTGACGTTAATGCTGCGGCTGGTGCTGCGATTGCTGCCTCAGGCTTCGGCGCGGGCGGCTCTGTCTCTTGGCAGGTCAATGATAATGATGTGACCGCTGGCTTCGATGGCGGCTCTTCTAAAAAATCTTTCTCGGCTGATACGCTTAACATTAACACCAACAACAAGGCCCTTGAGGTTAATGTGGCAGGTCAAGTTAGTGGTGGCTCTGGGGTTGCGGCTGGCCTGGGCCTTGCATACAACGCCCTCTCTGACAATACCGATTCCTATCTCAAGAATACCGAAGCTGAGGGCAAGTCGGCGGTCAAGCTCTCAGCTCAAAGTGGCGGAAAGGTTTACGCTGTGGGAGCTGGGGTCGCGGCCTCAACAGGCTCCGCGGCACTCAATGGCGTCGTCGCTATCAATCATGGCTCCAACTCTACCACCTCTGCCGTTGAAAATATCTCCGCTGCTCAGCTTAAGTCCCTCAATGTCGATGTCAAGGACTCCGTTGATAAGATGGCGATTGTCGGCGGCCTCACACTCAGTGGCGGTAACGTTGCAATCGGCGGCTCAGTCGCACTCAATGATGTCGGCGCGCTCTCAGCTACTCAACAGTCCAAGGCCACTATCAAAGATTCAGATTTGAAGGTCACCGGCGACCTCAATGTCAATGTCGCTGATGATACTCAGCTTTTGACTGTCGGCGTGGGCTGCGGCCTCTCTTCTGGTTCTGTTGCTGTGCAAGGTGCTGCGGCTGTCGCCACCATTAACAAAGATGTCGGCATTGATGTTAAGGATTCAGACCTCACCGCCAAGAATATCTCTCTCACGGCTTCGACTTCTGAGGACCTTACAACTACTGCTGATGTCCTTAGCGTCTCCAGCACTGCGGCTGTTGGGGCTGGCGTCTCCATTGCCAACGACAACTCCAAGACCAACATCAATATCGCCAACAAATCTCTCAAGGCTGATTCAATCGCCATTAATTCCAAGAGCGATTCTAAGGTGCTGACGGTCGGCATTGGTGGCTCCGGCTCGAGCTCCGGTGCGGCGGTCACTGGTTCCGTGGCGCTCAACAACCTCGCGGCCAATACTTCAAACAACATCAAGGGTGTCACTATTGAGGGCTCTAAGGGTGTCAATATTGTGGCTGCTGGTGATGAGGCCATTGCTAACTATGGCGGCAACCTTGCACTCACCGGCAGCGGCGCAAGTGTCGGGCTCTCTGTCTCAATTAATAATATTGACTCGAAGGTCAGCAGCAATGTTGAGAAGGCAACCTTTAAGGGTAGTGCTAACTCCACTAAGTTCAGCGTTGAGGATAGTGTTGAGGATTCGGCTATCCGCAGCAAAGTCGTCGACGCAGACACCTTCAACTCCACCACCAGCCTCAAAGATAGTCGTAAGGGAGCTCAGTATACGGGAGTCCTTGTTGACGCGTCGGCCACTCATGATATTAAGTCTGCGCTCTTCAATGTCGGCGCAACCGGCACAGGTGCCTCGGTCAATGGCACGGTCAACATTAACCGCGTCAACGGCTCCACCTCTGCCATTACTAAGGATTCAACCTTCGATGTGACTTCCGGTGATGTCAATGTCGTGGCTCATGACTACACCAATACCTCCGGTCTCGTCGGCACGGCCTCTATCTCACTTGAGGGCGCAGGAGTGGGCATTGGCTCTGATAGTGCCGTCCTCAATCGCAAGACCATAGCAATGCTTGACGGCACCGGTAATAAAAATTCTCTCAAGGCAAAGAATGTCAAGGTTGAGGCAGAGGGCAAGCAAGGTGTCAGCTCACTTGTTGCTGGAGTTGCGGCTAATGGTATTGGCGCAGGACTTTCAAATGGAGTGGCAGTTGACTTGATGAGCAGCAAGACCTCAGCCAGCATTTCAGATTTTAAGGGCAGCGCCGATAGCCTCGACATAAACAGCAACCAGAAGACTAACCTCAATACCATGGGTGTGAGCGCGGGCCTCTCCATAACCGGCGGAGGTGTGGGCCTCAGCGTCGATGTCATCAAGAATGAGGCCAAGACCACCACCTCTGTATCTGGCATGGGCCTTAGTATAAGCGGCAACACCAATGTCAAGAGTAATAGTGATACTGACATTGCTTATGAGCTCTATGATGTAGGCGGTGCGGCGGTCGGCGGCGGCGTCGCGGGTGCAGTCGCAGTTGCCAACAACACTGCCACCACCACCACGGACATCACCGGCTCTTCAATCAACTCCAAGGGCAACGCCAATTACACTTCTAACAACAACCTTACCTTCAAGGACAGGGCAGTCGTCGGCGGAGTTGCAGGACTTGGCGGCGGTGTCGGTGTTGGCGTTACTATCAACACCATTGATTCAAGCGTCAACACCAACGTCAACGGCAAAATCAAGAGTGGCGGCGACCTCAACATCTCCGCCAATGAGAATCGCAATGTCGGGCAGACTGCCGCGGCTATCAGTGCTGGTGCCGGTGCTGCCTCCGCTAACATCATGCTGACCAACATAG
>CAJODU010000007.1 GCA_905233325.1 uncultured Selenomonadaceae bacterium | reverse complement strand
TTACAATATGGGTATGATTCAGAAGAAATTTTCGTTTGTCGCTAAAAGAATGCTTGAAGATGAACAAATTACAAGGCAAAAATTATCAAGCCTTGCAACCGAGCACGAAAATATATATAATGAGCGTGAAAAATTGAAGCAGGAATTGAAGAAAGTGATTGATTTTGAATGATTATTAGAAGGTAAAAAGTGAGAATATATCGAATTTAACTGTAATATTATCATAAAAATAAATGGAGGAGGAAAAATGAGGACAATAGGATTTATCAACTGGAAGGGCGGAGTGGGAAAGACGTGCATTGCCATCAATACGGCATATGCCCTTGCGGAGAGCTTGGAGGCAAGGGTATTGTTCATTGATATGGACAAGCAGGCAAATGCGTCCTATTGGTTTGAGAGCGACAAAACAAAAGGTACACTCAGTAATATCTTGGTAAAAGGTGCGAACGCTGAAGAAGTATCAGAAATAAAGCCGATGAGTGCCGAAGAAGTCATTCAAAAGACACGTTATCCAAGAATCGACTTAATAGCAGCAGATCCGAATTTGTTGGAGGTAAATTTGGCGATCTTGCAAAATAAGGTCGGAAGGCAAGATAATATCCTAAAAGAGGCGTTAAAACCGATAAAAGATAATTATGATATTTGTATAGTGGATAATCCGCCTGATTCAAATATACCGGTGCTTAATGGTTTAGAAATTATTGATGATGTAATAGCTGTGATACTCCCTAACAAATTCAGCTTAAATGGAATAGAGCAGCTTGAAAATGAAATACAAAATTATAATGAAACATTGAATTTGAAAATCAAAATACGCGGGATATTATTAAATCAATTCATAGAAAAACAAAGCTGCTATGACATAATAGAGGAATTACAAGCCAAAGGATACAAAGATAAAATCTTTCCATACATTCGTGGAGGTCAGACGCCACAAAAATGGCTGGACAGGGTGATAAATGAACGCAAAAGTATCTATGAACTTTCGTACTCGTCCGGTTTCGGGCAGGACTTGATAAAATTCATAGAAGCATTGATAGGGTGAAAAATTTGAAAAAAATAAAAGCCGGTCTGGGAAAATATCTCAATAAAGACACACAAATAGAAGAAGGAGAATCCGAACGGATAATTTACATAGATATAGATAAAATAAAAACAAACCCGCGAAATTTCTATGGATTGAGAAATATAGATGAACTTGCGGGTTTGATAGCAGTGTCAAAAATGATAGAGCCGCTGACAGTGCGGCAGGAAGATGATGGCAACTATGTATTGATTTCAGGTCATCGCCGACGAGCGGCGGTGGAGAAATTGCTTGAAGAGGGAACATATACAGAGAGAAAATTGCCGTGTATAGTGAAGGCGTGTAATAAAATCGAAATAAAAAAAGAAAACGGCGAGACGACAGAATTTAATGAAAACGACGTTGAAATGTTGAATTTGATAGCGTCAAACAGAGGGCAGCGCGAAGAACGTACAATAGAAGAAAAATTACAGGAAATTAAATATTTAGAGCCGTTTGCAAGGGCAATATATAATCAAAAGGAAAAGGGAAACAGAGGAAATTTTAGGGATTTCTTTGCTGAAGAAATATTAAATATTTCAAAATCGCAGTTACAAAGAATAAATTCAATGAAAAATTTGACAGAAAAAGTCAAACGAGCGGTAGATCAGAAAAAAATCAGTGATACAGCAGCAATGTCACTTGCCACAATGTCACCAAAAGATCAAGATAAATGTATGGAAAAAATAATCAACGGTGAACTCAGTGGGACTGTACAGGATATTCAGAAATACAAACAGTCTGTCGCAGGTGATACAGCTAAAACGACATCAACACCTTCAAAAAATAGAAAAAAATCAATAAATACAGAGAATAAGATAATAGCTATACCGACAAACTTTGATAATCAGCAAAAAGATACACAAGAGTGGTTCTATCGCGAACTACTCGAATCATATCAAATGATATATGAAAAAGCGAAACGAATGGAAGAAAACGAAACAAATGAAATAAAGGCAGCACAATGGGGAAAAAGAGCCTCATTCGTTCTTCACAATATAGAAGAATTGAAAGTTATCGCACAAAAAAAGAGATAATTAGATATAGGTGAGTGTATGCAAAATTTTGTAGAGCTTGGAAAGAGGATTTATAATTTAGAAAATATTCGCGAGGCGCATAGGTTTGTAGTCTTTGTGACACGTTGCACCTTCAACGCCGGCAAAATGAGGCGGATAATCAAATTCTTCAACAGCAGCGAACTTCTCAGCAAAGTGGCGGAGACATTCCCTTTTGTCTATGAGCAGCCGACCCGTGCATTTTTCTATAATCGTTCCACTTTCGACGAGCGAATCAGATTGATTGAAGAGCATATGACCTTTTTACAGTCAAATTTAAATCCTCAAGTTGTGGAATCACTTTACAGCAACAACCCTTTGAAACTCTGGCAAATGGAACTTGACGAGGATTTTAAGTCAATGGAATTGGTGATGAGCATAGAATCAGGGCAACGAAAAGAGGGCTTGCTGTCTTTGTTGTTGAGATTGGACAACGGCAAGCCGCTTTACCAGATAATATTTTGGATCGCCAAGGATAACGCCGGTGATTGGGCTATGTGGATAGGTGCACTGCAGGGGCCGAATATGGACGACGCAAAAGAAGTCGTCAAGAAAATCACCAAGCAATGCCACGCCTACAGGACAAAAAATCTGATTCTCTATGCCGCACAGGCGGTAACTCGAAATCTCAATCTCAAAAAGATCTACGCCGTCACTAATGAAGGCTACTACGCCAACAATCACGTTCGCATTGACAGAAAACTCAAGACTTCATTCAGCGATTTTTGGATTGAGGCGGGCGGCAGCCACACTGATGATGAGCGGTTTGATATTCTGCCGCTGACTGAGGCAAGGAAGTCCGCAGAAGAAATACCAACTCGCAAGAGAGCCGTCTATCGGCGTCGTTTTGCCCTTCTTGACGAGATCGATTCAACAATTGAGGAAAAAATTAAAGAAATACTTCTAAAATGATTTCACACAAAAACCCTCGAACTTAACGTTTGCGAGGGTTTTATTTTTATAGTTTGCGATTGCTGAGGATTAGTAGTTTTCAGCGTTGACTTCAAAGTAAGATTTTGGGTGATTGCAGACAGGGCAGGTCTCAGGTGCCTTTGTGCCAACGACAATGTGACCACAGTTACGGCACTCCCAGACAGTTACGCCGCTCTTTTTGAAGACTTCACGCATTTCAACATTTTTGAGGAGCTTGCGATAACGCTCTTCGTGGTGTTTCTCGATAGCAGCGACGCCACGGAACTGTTCAGCCAACTCATGGAAACCCTCTTCGTCAGCCTCTCGCGCCATTCTTGCATACATATCAGTCCACTCAAAGTTTTCACCGTCAGCGGCGTGCTGAAGATTTTCAGGAGTCTGACCGAGTTCGCCGAGTGCCTTGAACCAAAGTTTAGCATGTTCTTTCTCGTTCTCGGCAGTCTTGAGGAAGAGTGCGGCAATCTGCTCATAGCCGTTCTTCTTCGCAACGGAAGCATAGTAGGTGTATTTATTGCGGGCTTGAGACTCACCGGCAAACGCCTCCCAAAGATTCTTTTCAGTCTTGGTGCCGGCATACTTATTCCTGATATTGCCGCCCTCTTGGACTTTAACCTCAACCTTAACAAAGTCAGAGGCAGGGTGCTTGCAGATCGGGCAGATGAAATCTTTCGGAATCTCCTCGCCCTCATACTCATAGCCGCAGACAGAGCAACGCCAGATCGTCTCACCTTTAGCATTTTTGCCGACGGCTTGTGGTTTCGGTTTAATATTGGCGTGATAGTAGGCATAAGTGGCGGAAGGGGTGTCGTTGATCTTCTCCATATCGACAACATCAGCAAGGAAGATTGTGTGAGACCCGACATCAATCTGCTGCTTGACATTGGCGGAGATATAGGAGTTGGTGCCTTCAGTGACAGCAAGTGTGCCGTTTGCGGTACGTTTCACCTTATCGAAACTCTCAAATTTGTTGACAGTCTTGCCGCTCTGAAAACCGAAACGTTTAAAAAGGTCAAAAGTAGCGTCCTCACTGATAATGGAAACGGTGAATTTTTTTGTCTCTGCAATCAGATCATGGGTGTAGTTGAGTTTGTTGACTGCGATTGTAATTTGATTAGGTTCGGCGGTGACTTGAGTAACGGTGTTGATGATGCAGCCGTTATCCTTGCCGTCTTTGTTTGCCGTAAGCACAAACAGACCGTAAGAAATTTTCTGCACAACAGTATTATCCATAATTAAGCCTCCTAAAATTAATTTATGATATTTGTAGAATTTAATGAATATTCAAGACTTTTTTATAATTTCCATCTGTTTCTTCGTATATTAGATCTTTAATTTCTAAATTTAACAATGTTGCACTTATCACTGACATTTCAAGTGTATCTAATCTTGCTGATATTTCTTCGATTGAAATTGTATGATCAGTCGGTATGATGTCGAATATCAATTCCTCGTTGCCTTCGAGTTTAGGCAATTCCATCGGCTTCGGTTCAGATTTAATTTGTTTAATGGGGGGTGGAAATGAATTTTGTGGTGTAGTTGCAGGTACTACAGGTTCCGGATTAAAGTTTAAGCTCAAATTATTATCTACAGATTCAAAATTTATGTTAAGTTTGCAATCTTCAATAATATCAGCGGCACTCCTCGCCAAGACAACGCCATCTCTTATCAATTCGTGGCAGCCTTTGCTCTTTTCTTCATAGATACTGCCGGGTACAGCAAATGTCAACCTGCCATAGTTGGCGGCGTGTTGGGCGGTATTCATCGCACCGCTGCTCTCTCCTGCCTCAACAACCACCACACCAACAGACAGACCGGCAATTATCCTGTTGCGATGAGGAAATGTGCCCTTACTTGTAACACGAGCATTTGGAGAATACTCTGAAATGACAGCACCATTCTCAATGATTCTATCCAAAAATCTTCTTTTTTCTGAACTTACAACCTCCAGCCCTTCGCCTAAAATTGCAACGGTTCTTCCACTTTTTAAAGCACCTTCGTGTGCCGCAGTATCTATACCATAGGCAGCTCCTGAGACTACCGTTATACCTGTTCGTGCAATCTCCTCACCAAAAGACCTGGCTGTTCTCAATCCCGTTTGTGTAGGATGACGTGTGCCGACTATTGCAATGCGCGGATCATTGGGGCGAAGTTCACCTTTATAGTAAAACAAAACAGGCGGATCCGGCAAACTTCTCAATATTTCGGGATAGTCTGTATCACTTATGCTGCAAAGTTTTATCCTTCGCTTTTCACAAAATTCTCTGAGCTGTTCGGGACAACTAGGGTGCATTCGACGAAAATGAGTAAACAGATTGATGATATTTTTTGATAGATTAGTTTCTTCAAGCGAATCTATAGGAGCAGTCCATATCGCCTCACCGCTCCCGAAGTAATTTAACAAATGTCTCGCTCGCATACAGCCTATTTGATCCGTCAAGCAAACAGAGGCCAAATAATAATTATCCATTTTTTGTCACTTATACTAAATAAATTCAACATTTAGAAGAGGCCGGTGATTTTTCCGTCAAGGGTTATGTCTATATTCTCGGCGGCAGGTTTTTTCGGAAGTCCGGGCATAGTCATAATACTGCCAAGCAGGACAACGATAAACCCTGCACCGGCGGATATTTTGAGCTCTCTGACGGTGACGCGGAAGTTTTGAGGTCTGCCGAGTTTTGTCGCATCATCAGAGAGAGAGTATTGAGTCTTAGCTATGCAGATTGGCAGATTGTTAAAGCCGAGTTGTTCAATCTCCTTGAGCTGCTTTTGAGCGGCAGAGGTGAAGTCAACCCCGTCAGCACCGTAGATTTTAGTGGCAACGGCATTGATTTTGTCGGCAATGCTCATATTGTCGTCATAGGTGAATTTAAAGTCAGTCGCTTGATTGAAGGCATTTTCGACAGCCTCAGCGAGTTTGAGACCGCCTTCGCCGCCCTTAGCAAAGACCGCCGATCTTGCAGCATTGGCACCAAGTTCATGGCAACGATTCTCAACAAAAGTCAATTCTTCCTCCGTATCCGTCGGGAACTCGTTAATGGCAACGACGGCGGGCAGTCCGAAATTCTTGATATTTTCGATATGCTTTTCAAGATTTTCAAAACCCCTGGCAAGGGCGTCCATATTGACTTCAGCAAGGTTATTTTTGGCAACGCCGCCGTGCATTTTGAGAGCTCTGACGGTCGCAACAATCACCACCGCATCAGGCCTAAATCCTGCGAGGCGACATTTAATATCAAGGAACTTCTCCGCACCGAGATCTGCACCGAATCCTGCCTCAGTGACGACAACATCAGCGAGCTTGAGGGCAAATTTTGTCGCCATTACAGAGTTACAGCCGTGAGCAATATTCGCAAAAGGCCCGCCGTGAATGAGTGCCGGTGTCCCCTCAAGAGTCTGCACAATATTGGGCTTGATAGCGTCCTTGAATAGCAGAGTCAATGCACCGGTGACATTTAGATCGTTGGCAGTGACGGGCTTGTTGTCAACATCGTATGCAACGATAATTTTACCGAGGCGGTTTTTGAGATCGTTAAGATCGTTGGCAAGGCAGAGGATAGCCATCATCTCACTTGCAACGGTAATATCAAAGCCGCTTTCACGAGGCACGCCGTTGATTTTGCCGCCAAGTCCGACTATGACATTTCGGAGGGCGCGATCGTTGAGGTCAAGCACTCTCTTCCAGACGACACGGCGAACATCGATTTTGAGTTCATTGCCATGATGAATATGGTTGTCAAGGACGGCAGCAAGGAGATTGTGAGCAGTCGTGATTGCGTGGAAGTCGCCGGTAAAGTGCAGATTAATATCTTCCATAGGGACAACTTGAGAGTAGCCGCCGCCTGCCGCCCCGCCTTTGATACCGAAACAGGGACCAAGCGACGGTTCACGGAGTGCAACGGCGGTCTTGTGTCCACGCCTTTTTAAGGCATCAGCCAAGCCGATTGAAGTGGTTGTCTTGCCCTCGCCGGCAGGTGTAGGCGTAATCGCCGTGACTAATATCAGCTTGCCGTTGGGACGATCTTTTAATTCATTCCAATATGAAGCGGCAATCTTCGCCTTGTACTTTCCATAGAGTTCAAGATTATCTTCATCAATCCCCAGTTTAGCCGCAATCTTTTGTATCGGCTCAATGACAGCCTCCTGGGCAATCTCCACATCCGTTTTCATTAGCTATTTCACTCCTCAAATCTTTGTTACACTCTCGCTCTTTAATTAAATATATATTTTCTTGTTCGTCTGCAAGATTCCTGCGCGAACAATGAAAATAATTTGAAATTTTTTTCTTTTCCTATACCAAAAAATTTAAATTTATGTTATTATGTCAATATTATGAATTGATTTTTGCTTATTGACAGGAGAAAATTGAATGACTTTAATTGAAAAGCTGTCACATCTGATACATTCCTCACAAATATCTACAAAAATCACAATTATATTTACATTGTGTTTCCTCGCCCTGCTTTCGTTGACGAATATTTTGGCTTGGTACGGCGTTTATTATGCTCTGTATCAGCAAGCAGAGAAGACTTTAGTTTTTAGCGTTGATAACACAACAAAGCTGCTTGAAAAACTCGAACAGAACGAAAATATAGATATTGAATCAATTCGTGATCCTCTCGTTGCCGGTGTGGTGCTGCGTGTTGTCGATGATAAGGGAAATGTATTCATTGATACAGATTCCCACTACCCGACAGTTGAGCAATTTGACGAGCATATAATAAAAAATCCTCCCTTCTGGACGAATAACGATATGGAAGTTGCCAAATTTCAAAGAGCCATTGTCTATAGAGCCAAGACTACTTTTACACATGATGGCGAGACTGTCACTCTGCAATTCTTTAGAACGATAACCGCTCAACTGGATTTTTTCGATAGATTAAAAAATATTCTGCTCACCATAGACGTGTTGGGGTTGCTGTTTGCTATGGGAACGGGATATTTTATCAGTCGGAAGATTTTAAGACCAATCAGCACAATGACCAAGACTGCACAGGATATAGCCATTGAAAATATGAATACACGCATACCTGTCCACCCTGCCAATGATGAACTCACTGATCTGGCAAACACTTTTAATGATATGCTCAACCGTCTGCAGGTTGGAATAACTCAGCAGCAGCAATTTGTCTCAAATGCCTCGCACGAACTCAGGACACCCGTAACAGTCATTCGCGGCTATTCTGATGTGTTGGCACGCTGGGGTTCAGATGATCCCGAAATCTTCAAGGAAAGTGTTGAGGCAATTCAATCGGAAACCGAGAACATGCAGCAGCTCATTGAACAATTACTATTCCTCGCCCGTTCAGATCAAAATCGTCAGCCGCTCAATATGCAGCCGTTGGAATTGTCCGAACTTGTCGAAGATGTATTCCACAAGATGCAGAAGACCACACACACTCATACTATCAAAATGCTCAGGAATGAAGAGGCAACTATCTTTGCTGACAAAGTTACATTAAGGCAGATGTTGAGGATATTTTTGGAGAATGCCGTCAAATACACACCGAAGGGCGGCACCATAACAGTTGATTCTGCCAAAGACGGCGATCATGTAAAACTCAGTGTCAGCGATACGGGTATAGGGATTGCAAAGGAACACCAGTCAAAAATCTTTGAGAGATTCTTCCGCGTCAACGCCTCCGGCAGCGAACACAAGGTAAGCGGCACGGGGTTGGGTCTATCAATAGCGAAGTGGGTTGCCGAGCAGCATAAATGCAAGATTGAGCTTTCCAGTGAACTCGGCAAAGGCACCACTATCAGTGTGATTATTCCTATCTTTCGTTGATTATTTGACTTGAGGCAAAATTTCAGAAATAGAATAAAGCGCAGCCTTACCTGATATTTTGACTCTATCTCCCATGACTTCACAATACAATATACCTGTTCTCTTGGAGGCTTGGAACGCCGTCAGCTTATTCTTGCCGAGTTTCTCAGCCCAGTATGGAGCAATCAGACAGTGAGTTGAGCCGGTGACAGGGTCTTCATTGATTCCAACTTGAGGAGCAAACACCCTCGAAACGCAATCATAATCACTTCCTTTAGCCGTAACCGCTTGAATCAGTCCTTCAAGCTGACCTGCTTTGCTAAGATCAGGCTTGAGATTTTTGACTGCCTCCTCCGAATCAAGAATCATCAACAAATCACGACTCAATACAGCGTCAATCGGACGGACACCGAGAGCTTCTTCCATCTCGTCAGTAACTTCTACATGATCGAATTTGTAAGCAGGAAAGTCCATTTCAAAAAGATCGCCTTTGTGTTTGACAATCAAATCACCGCTCAAGGTCTTGAAAGTGACGGAAGGAATATTAATATCGTAATGCTCCAAAATGACGTAGCCCGTCGCAAGGGTAGCATGGCCGCAAAGATTTATTTCAGTGTCGGGAGTAAACCAGCGAAGGCGATAGGTGTCCTTGTCCTCTTTGACAGCAAAGGCCGTCTCTGAGAAGTTGTTTTCTTTGGCAATATTCAGCATCATCTCATCAGTCTGCCACTCATCAAGGATACATACTGCCGCTTGATTGCCTGCAAATACATGATCAGAAAAAGCATCAACTATAAACTGTTTCACGATTTCACCACCTCAAACTTTCCCAAAAGTCTCAATAGCATACAGCAACTCATCACGACTGACGGCATATGTGCCGATTTTAGCCACCACAACACCCGCTGCAAGGTTAGCGAGATAGGCAGCCGCTGTCGAACTCATACCCCCTGCCAACGCCAGAGTGAATACCGCAATAACAGTATCACCGGCACCTGAAACGTCAAAGACTTCTTGTGCCTTCGCCTTGATGTGGGCGATATTTTTTCCTTCAACCAGCGTCAAACCTTTATCAGAGCGTGTAACAATTATATTTTCAATATTGTACTTTTCCGTTACATACTTTGCTGCGACTTCTATATCTTTGTCTTTATTTTGGGCGGGCATTTCTAAAACGGCATTGAGTTCCTTTAAATTCGGCGTGATATAGTTTGCACCGCTGTACTTTTGCCACTGATTGCCTTTTGGATCAACTATCACAGGTATATTTTTTTTCCTGCATAACTTAATAATCTTTTGGCAGGTATCGCTTGTGCAGGCACCCTTGCCGTAGTCGGAAATGATAACCGCATCAACTGAACGAGTTTCATTGAGTTGATCGGAGATGTTTTCCATTAAATTATTGGCGTCGTCACCGGCGACGGGAGCGGTATTTTCAAAATCAAGCCTCATCATCTGCTGATGTCCGCCTATGATTCTGATTTTAGTGGTGGTCGGTTGATTGGTATGTATAATATCAAAGTAGTCAATCCCGCGTGCAAGGAGCTTATCCACCAAAGTTTCACCATGATGATCTTCACCGACATATCCTGCTATAGATGTTTGACAGCCGAGCAGGGCGAGATTGTGAGCCACGTTAGCCGCTCCGCCAAGTGTTTCCTCTGTGCTTAGAATGTGATTTATAGGCACGGGAGCCTCCGGCGAGATTCTTGTAACTTCACCATAATAATATTTATCCAGCATAACATCACCGACGACGAGAATTTTACAGCCGCCGGTTTTATTTTCAACAAAATCCCTAAGGTTGTCTTTAAATTCCTTATCCATGAGTCCACCTCTTTTTCAATTTTTGGCAGTTTGTTGATATTATCTGCTCCTAATGATTGAGATTGCGGCACCGTTGAAGGTTTCGGCGATTGGTGCTGTCGGCTTGTGAATGGTAATTTTAAGCGATTCGATCTGTGTAAACTGTTTCAACAGAGACTGAGCAATATCCTCCGCTACAGTTTCAATTAAATTTCTCGGTGTGCCGGTGACGATTTTTTTTACTTCATTGAAGACTTGAACGTAATCGACAGTGTCAGTCAAATTATCGCTTTTGCCCGCCTTGGACAGATCAAGATAAAGTTCTGCATCAACAATGAAGGGCTGTAAATACTGCCTTTCCTCTTCACTGCAGCCATGCCGTCCCGAAAATTCCATTCCGATGAGTAATATTACATCTTTTTTAAAATTTGATTCTTTGTAAATTTGCATTTTAAAAAATCCTCCAAAACATCACAATGATCTTCAAAATTGGAAATACAGAAATTCAGTCGGTTGAGTCATAAACAGGAAAGCCATTATAAATCCTATCGTTGTGAAGGCAAGCCATTTGTAAGTTGGTTTGAAATCTTTTATTAATTGGTTGGAATTGGGGCAGAAGGCAACTATCAAGAGTGCGGCTATAAATACAATTTTCGGCAATGTGCCCGGTACGTCACCGACTTGGAGAGTTAATCCCAAATGTACTTCAGCAAAGTGAACGATTTTCTGAGGGAATAATATATCGGTCATTCCCAGCATTGCCTTTAATACATTGAAGGCATCTTGGACAGAGGCGGCACGGAAAAATATCATTGTAACCAAAATATAGAAAAGTGTTGCTAAATGTGCCGCAAATTTTGGCAATGAATATTTATAATATTTCCAGATATAATTTACGACAACGCCGAATGAGTTAAGCAGAGCAAAAATCACAAATGTCCAGCCTGCACCGTGCCAGATTCCCACAATGAAGAAAGCTATAAAGGACGCCGTTATAGTATGTGAGAGCGTCCGCGTCTTGAGATACTTGACGATAGGCATATAGATACAGGCGGTGATAGCGTTTGTCAGAGAGATGTGCCAACGCTGCCAGAAATTTATAACGCTGTTGGCGTGATACGGTGAGTTAAAGTTAATCGGTATTTCAAGGTTCATCATCTTAGCCAAGCCGACTGCCATATCACTGTAGCCGCTGAAATCAAAGTATAATTGCAGCATATAACTGATAGCCGTCAGCCAAGCAGTTATACAGTCGAGTTCCGCTGTATTGCCGTAACCGAGATTGACATAAGGACTGAGCTGGTCGGCGATGATAACTTTCTTTACCAAACCTATAACAAAGAGCGTTAATCCTTGCGAAATGTTTGCCCAGTTGACAAGGCGAAGGGCAGGATTTTTGAATTGTTTCATCATCTGCCGATGGTAGAGGATAGGACCTGCCATCAAATGCGGGAAGAAGGAGACGAAAAGAGCATAATTGATGAAGTCGTGATCTTTAGCGACGCCCTCATAACAATCAAAGAGATATAAGAGTTGCGTTATCGTAAAGAAAGATATTCCAAGCGGCAGAATCACATTTAGAAACTCAAAATTTGCACCGAGATGATTGAGATTATCAAGAAAAAAATCAAAATATTTATAGTAACCGAGCAGACCAATATTAAATATTAATCCTGCGGCAAAACTGATCCTTGACCTCGATTGAATTATCCACCCTGCAATCAAGTAGTTAATCAAAATACTGCCAATCAGCAACGGCAGATAATCAACATTCCAGTAACCATAAAAAAACAAACTTGCAAGCAGCAACCAAGCATTAGCCGTGCCGCTAAGTCTCTTCCCCAGAATGAAATAAATTGACAGGACTATCGGAAAGAAGAGAAATATAAATTCATAAGAATTAAATAGCATAGTTTTCCCTTAGTAGTCAGCAAATAGCCTACAGCTAACTGCTCTTTTTATATTGTTCGCAAATTCTTTCTTTGTCGCCAAAGTCTTTAACCTTGCCATGCTCCAACCATAGGAGCTTGGTACACAATCGCTCAATCATTGAAATATCATGAGAGACGAGGATAATTGTCACGCCATTCTTGATCATGTCGGCAATACGTCTCTCACACTTCTGATAAAATAGAAAATCACCGACAGCCAAGACCTCGTCAACAATCAAAATATCAGGCTTGACAACCGTTGCAATGGCAAAACCGAGACGAGCATACATACCGCTGGAAAAATTTTTTACAGGCACATTGACAAAATTTTCCAACTCGGCAAAATCAATAATCTCATCGAAGTGATCTTTCAAAAATTTTTTGGAATAGCCGAGAATCATTCCATTGAGAAAAATATTTTCTTTAGCTGTCAATTCGGGATCAAAACCGGCACCAACTTCAATGAGCGGTGCAACTGTCCCATTAACTTTGACAGTACCTGAAGTGGGTGTGAAGACACCTGCCAGAATTTTCAGCAGGGTACTCTTGCCCGCGCCATTGAGACCGACTATTCCCAAAAGATCATTCTTCTGCACAGAAAATGAGACATCATTGAGAGCAATAAAATCGTTGTACAAAAGATTGCCCTTGATTAGTCTGACTATATATTCCTTTATGCTGTCGACCTTCTCCTCCATGAGGTTGAAATGCATGGACAAGTGCTCAACTTCTATGACATTTTCCATAATTGGCAGCTTCTTTCAAATTTTATTGTAATTCGGTATTTGTGAGATAATTCTTCAAAAAATTAAAATTTCCTGTATTTAACCTAAACTTCACCAAAATAATAGATAGAAACAAAAAATAATTAAATCTCTATGAAAAAGTTGTATTCTGTGATATAATCATCTAAAAACATTGAGTTTTTTTAGTTGCTTGAAACCGTTTGACTTAATTCAAAGTGGTCGACGGAAAGTTCAACTCAAAATTGAATTGGAGAGATAAAAAATGTCAACAGTAGTTATAACAGGCACTCAGTGGGGTGACGAGGGCAAAGGTAAGATTGTCGACTATCTTGCCAGTCAAGCAGATACAGTTGTTCGCTTTCAAGGTGGCAGCAACGCCGGTCATACAGTTGCCGTCAACGGCGAGGAATACAAGCTGCGTCTATTGCCTTCCGGTATTTTGTATAAAGGCACTCACTGTGTAATTGGCAACGGCGTCGTTGTCGATCCTCAATGTATGCTTGAGGAAATGGACGCCATGACGGCTAAGGGCATTGATGTCAGCGGGATCAGATTATCTAACCGTGCCCACGTCGTCCTGCCGTATCACAAGATTATTGACGGAATTGGTGATGAAGGTCGCGGTGCCAACAAAATCGGCACAACCAAGCGCGGTATTGGCCCCTGCTATATTGATCGTGATGATCGTATTGGTATTCGCGTTTGTGATCTCATTGACAAGGAAGAATTTGCCAAGAAACTCAAGGAGATTTTGCCGTCAAAAAATTTAATTCTTGAAAAGATTTACAATCACGCACCGCTTGATTATAATGAGATTCTGAAAGAATATGAAGGCTATGCTGATCGCTTGCGTCCTTACGTCTGCGATACGATTGCCCTGCTCAATGAAGAGGTTGACGCCGACCGCAAAATCCTCTTTGAGGGTGCTCAGGCAACTATGCTTGACATTGACTACGGCACTTATCCTTACGTCACGGCGAGCCACCCGATCAGCGGCGGCGTGGCTGTCGGTGCCGGTATTGCTCCGAAGAAGATCAATAAAGTTGTCGGCGTCGTCAAGGCGTACTGCACTCGCGTCGGTGAAGGTCCTTTCCCAACGGAGCAACTCAACGAAGTCGGCGATAAGCTCCGTGAGGCCGGTCACGAATATGGAACAGTTACAGGTCGCCCTCGTCGTACAGGCTGGCTTGACGCCTGCGTTGTGAGATATGCCGGTCTGCTGTCGGGTATCGACTACATGGCAATAACACGTCTGGATATTCTTGACGGCTTTGATGAGATTAAAATGTGCGTCAACTACAAATACAACGGCGACATACTCAACGAAATGCCCGCTTCATTGAAGGTGTTGGGTGCTGTTGAGCCGGTTTATGAGACTTTTGAGGGCTGGAAGACGGACATCAGCAAGATTCGCAGCTATGATGATCTGCCGGAGAATGCAAAGAAATATATCAGGCGTATGGCGGAAGTCACCAACATTAAAATAGGTATTGTGTCAGTCGGCCCGAACAGAGATCAGACGATTGTCGTCGCTAATGATATATTTTGATTAAGAAATAGGGAATAGAGAATAGACCTATTTCCTCCTCACTATTCACTATTTCCTCAACTGCGAGAGGAGAATATGGAAATAAATAAAAAATTTGTAGATACTCATTGCCACCTTGATGATGAGCAATTCACCGAAGATTTAACTGAAGTCATTGAGCGTGCGAATTTAGCCGGTGTTACTCGTATAATCAACTTTGGGGCTGACTTCAAAACTTCTAACAATGCAATTAACTTAACTCAAAATGAGGGACTCTTCGCCGGAGTCGGTATTCACCCTGAGGAGATTGACGATGCGGCCGATGAAGACTTTGCTGACAGACTTGCCGAGTTGGCACAGAATAATAAAGTTGTTGCCATAGGTGAGATCGGGCTGGATTATTACTGGGAGAAAGACATTCAAAGGCGTGAATTGCAGCAAAAGATATTCATTGAACAGCTTGATGTTGCCCGTCAACTCAATCTGCCTGTCTGTGTTCACGATAGAGAGGCACATGGTGACACTTTGAAAATTCTCAAGGCTGAGGCTAAAGGCTTGCGAGGCGTGTTGCACTGTTTCAGCGGCTCTCTGGAGATGGCTAAGGAAGTATGGAAGATGGGCTGGCTGATTGGTGTTGATGGTCCCTTGACTTTCAAAAATGCTGCCAAGCTGCCGGAGATCGTCAAGGCGGCACCTTCGAATATGCTCCTAATTGAGACTGATGCACCTTATATGGCACCGCCACCTTATCGTGGAAAGCGCAACGAACCGGCTTATGTCGTCGAGATTGCAAAAAAAGTTGCAGAAGTCCGTGAAGTAACACTTGAAGAGGTTGCAAGAATCACCACACAAAATGCCGAAAGTCTTTACAATATCGGGCAAGGTGGTCGATGATGTTTATTGATGAACTGCAGACGGCTGCCGAGAAGTTCAATATTGCGTTAAATGCTGAACAGTTGAAACAATTCGACACCTTCTACCGCTTGGTTGTCGAATGGAACAATAAAATCAACCTCACCGCCATAACGGAGCCGAGTGACTTTGCCGTTAAGCATATCATTGATTCCATTTCGATATGGAACGATAAAAAATTTCACAACGTCGAAACGCTCATAGATGTTGGCACCGGTGCGGGTTTTCCTGCCATACCACTGAAAATCTACAGACCGCACCTCAAAATCACCTTGCTTGATTCCCTGGCGAAGAGAATTAACTTCTTGAAGGTAGTCGGTGAGGAGCTGGGTTTTGATGATGTTGATTTTCTTCACAGCCGAGCAGAGGACGCTGCCCATAATCCCAAACTTCGTGAGGACTTTGACTTGGCGGTGTCGCGTGCCGTTGCGAAATTGAATATCCTCGCTGAATACTGTCTGCCTTTTGTCAAGATTGGCGGTTACTTTGCCGCATTGAAGGGTTCCAGCGTTGAAGAAGAATTGCAAGAATCCAAAGCCGCTGTCAAAATACTTGGCGGTGTCGATGTTGAATGTATCAGCATAACATTGCCGAACGACAACGAGCGGAACTTAATATATATTAAAAAGGTTTCCAAAACTGCCGGTAAATTCCCGCGCAAGGCAGGAGTGCCGGAGAGAAAACCTTTGATGGGAGTGTAAAAGTTGAAGATAATATTAACCGGTGACAGACCGACAGGAAAGCTGCATTTAGGGCATTACGTCGGAAGTCTGCGCGAACGTGTCAAACTGCAAGACAGCGGCGAGTTCGACGAAATCTATATAATGATTGCCGACGCGCAGGCTCTTACTGACCACGCAGGAACGCCCGCCACCGTCCGCGAAAATATATTAAATGTTGCTCTGGACTACTTGGGTGTCGGTCTTGATCCCAAAAAGTCAACAATATTCATTCAGTCGCAAATTCCCGAACTCTTTGAGCTTACGGCTTACTATATGAATCTTGTTACAGTCTCAAGGCTGGAGCGCAACCCTACCGTTAAGGCTGAAATTGCTCAAAAGAACTTTGAGACAAGTATTCCCGCGGGATTCCTCTGCTATCCAATCAGTCAAGCGGCGGATATAACAGCCTTCGACGCGACAACCGTGCCTGTTGGTGAAGATCAAGCCCCTATGCTGGAGCAGACGAGAGAAATTGTCCGCAAATTCAACGATACCTACGGCAACGGGCAGGAAGTTCTGGTTGAACCTGATATTCTGTTGCCCTCCAACAATGTCTGTAAGCGTCTGCCCGGCCTCGATGGCAAGGCAAAGATGAGTAAGACTCTCGGCAACTGCATTTACCTCAGTGATCCTGCTGATGAAGTCGCCAAGAAAGTGCAGACTATGTACACCGACCCGACACATATTAAAGTCACTGATCCCGGTCACATTGAAGGAAATGTCGTCTTTACCTATCTTGACGCCTTCTGCACGGACACCGCAGCCGTCAATGAGATGAAAGAACACTATCAACGCGGCGGTCTCGGTGATGTTAAAGTCAAGAAATATCTGCTGAATGTCCTTGAGGAAATGCTTAATCCTATTCGTGAACGCCGCAAACAGTACGAGAGCGATCCTGCTGAGGTTATGGCAATGCTTAAAGCCGGAACTGCAAAGGCTAAAGAGAAGGCCGCCACTGTATTGAGTAAGGTCAAGCAAGCAATGAAGATAGACTATTTCGCATAATGAGGGGAATGATATATTTGTTGACATTTCTGATGGTATTGGACGCCATTGTCGCTATAGGTTTGGTAGCTGCAATCTTAGGACAGGAGCCGAAGTCCGCCGGTATGGGCGGCATGGACGGCGGCGGTGATACGGTATTCAGCGGCAAGGCACGCGGTATGGACGCCCTGCTGGCAAGAGTCACCGTTGTGTTTGCAATACTCTTCGCCATAATAACGCTCATCATAGCAAAGATGACTTCTTGATCGGCGGGTGAAGTTATGATAATATCCGGCGCGGAGCCATTTTTTCTGCAAGGCGGCAATCATGGGGTATTATTGATTCATGGTTTTACCGGAAATCCGGCAGAGCTGCTCTTATTGGGTCAACATCTTCAGTCTCAAGGTTTCACTGTTTTGGGTGTCAGACTGGCAGGACATGGGACAAGCGAAGATGATTTGATTCATACAACTAAAGATGATTGGATAAATTCTGCATTGGACGGCTGCTTCATTCTAAAGGGGTGCTGTGATACAATTTCCATCGTTGGACATTCAATGGGCGGCTTGATTGCGTTGAAATTGGCAACTGTAACATCATTAAATATTCAGAGTTTGGTTACTCTTGCCGCTCCTATTTTGATTAATGATGAACGCGGATTGCAATTTTTACCGCCTCGTGAACAATGCTTAAATTTGAAAATTGACAACACCAGGCGAAAATTAAAAAATGTACCGGCTGCAGTCAATCGCGTTTATAGAAGAATGCCGTTAATTTCGGTACATGAACTTCTGGATTTATTAAACGACGTAAAGGAAAATCTCAACAAAATCAAAATACCGATACTAATCATGCATGGCAGAGAAGATCACACAGCGGACGTTGAGAGTGCGGATTATATTTATGAACATATAGCCTCGCAGCACAAGCAGATTGAATTTTTGGAAGAGATGGGGCATCTTTTACCGTTGATAGACGGCAGAGACAGGGTCTTTGAGTTGACTGCAAAATTTTTGTGGAATGGAAGGAGTGAATAATTTTGTTAGCAAAAACAAATATACATTTTATAGCAATTTCAGCAAATAATGAAAGTATTAAGATTTGTTTAATCGTTGATTTTGTGCAGAATTTCTAACTATCAACAATTTTTGATGTTGCTATAATAACTCTAAAATGCCTGTATTGTCGCTACATAAAAGTGATCCGTTTTACAGTGAAGAAAACTTGAAAAGATTGAAAGAATCTATAAAAGAATTAGAAGAAGGAAAAGTCGTGACAAAGAGTCTCAAAGAGTTAAAGAAAAATGAAAGTTCGATGAGTAATGATAGGCTATTTGAATGGAATTGTTAAGTTTGTCTATGAGGATAACTGCATAGTGGACGTTCACGGCGTCGGTTATAAGGTCTATGTTGACAGCCGCACACGCGAGAGCCTCAGCAAAGGGCAGGAGCTTGAATTATTCATACATACCGCTGTTCGTGAGGATTCTATCACGCTTTACGGCTTTAAGAGTCAGACTGATTATGATATTTTCGCTCAACTCATAACCGTCAGTGGTATTGGTGCAAGGACGGCGTTGAATGTCCTGGCTAAAATGTCGTCTAAAGATTTGGCGATGGCGATATATCAGAAAAACGTCACTGCCTTGACTAATCTGCCGGGGATTGGTAAGAAATCAGCTCAAAGGTTGATTCTTGAGCTTAAAGATAAGATCTCTGCTGACAGTATGGTTGATGATGATACAGCCGAGTGGACACAATCAGAAGAGAAAGGCAATCCGCTTGAAGAGGCCTCCGAGGCTTTATCAGCACTGGGTTACACTACTTCAGAGATTGCCGAAGTCTTCAGAAAGGCCAAGAAGTCAATGTCAACAGAGGAGCTCGTCAAGTTAGCCCTCAAGGAACTCAACCGATTCTGAGAGGTGTTAATATGAATGTTGATATTTCGGCTTATTTGCTGATTGGAGAGGAGAATACCAACGGCCGACCTGTTGAGGAAGTCGTCAGAGCTGCCATTGCGGCAGGATTTACTTGTATTCAGTTGAGATCAAAGGTCGCCTCTGCTCGTGAAATGATAGAACTTGCCGAAAAGTGTGCAAATGTAATCGCAGAGCTCAAAAAAAGTGAGACGGTTGCCCTGCTCATTGATGACAGGCTTGATGTGGCGTTGGCGGCAAGGTTGCAAGATATAAAAGTTGACGGCGTTCATGTCGGTCAAAATGACATTCCGCCGAGTGTCTGCAGGAAATATCTGGGCGATGACGCGATTGTCGGCTTTACTCCTCGCAAGCAAAATATGATTGATTACGTCAAGAGTCACGTTTTCAGTGATGTCGATTATTTCGGTGTCGGACCTTTCCACGAATCAAAGAGCAAGCCTGATGCAGGGCGGCAAGGCGACGGTTCAATCATAACGCGAACATTGGAGGAACTCACGGAACTCATAAAAATAAGCCCTGTGCCTATAGCTGTGGGCGGCGGCGTGACAGTTGAGGACTTGCCTGAGATAGCCAAGACAGGTGCAGATGGTTTCTTCGTAATATCTGCGGTTGCCGGTGCCGTTGATCCATATCTCGCCGCCAAAGATTTAACTGAAACTTGGAAACGTTGCATTAACAATAAATATTAAATTGAGAGGAAGAAGAAAATGATTAAAAGAGCATTGATCAGTGTATCAAAAAAATTCGGCGTTGTTGACTTCGCGAAGAAGATTGTTAAAGCCGGAGTGGAGATCATCAGCACCGGCGGGACAATGAGAGCTCTCAAAGCGGCAGGGATTCCCGTGACTTATGTCAGCGACTTGACAGGCTTTCCTGAGATTATGGACGGCAGAGTCAAGACGCTTAATCCTGCCATTCACGGCGGTATTTTGGCAGTCCGCGACAATCCCGAACACGTCAAGCAAATGGAAGAGAACAACATCAAGCCGATTGATATGGTTGTCGTCAATCTCTACCCATTCAAAGAGACTGTCGCCAAGCCTGACGTCACAATGGCGGAGGCGATCGAGAATATTGATATAGGCGGCCCTGCAATGATCCGTGCCGCTGCAAAGAATTTCAAATATGTGACGGTGATAACTGATCCCGACCGCTATGATACCGTTGCGGAGATGATTGCCAAAGACGGTGAGGTAAGCTACGATTTCAGATACAAGCTCGCTCTTGAGGCGTTTGCTCATACAACCGACTATGATGCCGCCATTACAAAGTATTTGAGTGAAAAATTATGAGAGAACTTTTCTTCCTTTTGCTGGTGCTGTCAATCATCAGCGTTATGGGCTGCGTTACAGCGTTCATGCTGGCTAATCTGGTAAAGCTGAAAATACCGACAAAGAAAGTTATCCGCGTGGCGATTGGCAGTGTGATAACGTTCGTCATTTCCACCCTGCTGGTAGCGACTAAATAATCAGTGATACATTCGATTGAATTAACGATAAATTTTGCGACAAAAAAATATGCGGTGAAAAAGCCGCATTTTTAATTGCCGCTGATTTCTATCAGCTTCTTTTCAGTATTTTCGTAAGTATCGACTTCAAATATCCCCTGCACCAAAAAATCATTAATCTTGTCAATCTTGGCTATGGCTGAGTCTATACGCTTGCTTGAGCCCTTAACGTAAGCACCGATATGAATTAAATCCTCGGCGTCCTTGTAAACTGCCATCAGAGCACGCATATTCTGTGAGGCTTGGAGGTGTTCTTTGCTGACAACTTCATTCATAACACGACTGACGCTTGCCAGCACGTCGATTGCGGGAAAGTGATTCTGTGCGGCGATAGCACGGCTTAGGACTATATGTCCATCAAGGATTGAGCGGACGGCGTCGGCTATAGGCTCATTCATATCATCACCATCGACAAGGACGGTGTAGATGCCGGTGATTGATCCCGTGTCTGACGTTCCCGCCCTTTCAAGAAGACGAGGCAGGAGTGCGAAGACTGAAGGAGTATATCCGCGAGTGGCAGGAGGCTCTCCGATTGTCAATCCGACTTCACGCTGTGCCATAGCAAAACGCGTCACGGAGTCCATCATCAATATCACCTTGTGACCTTGATCTCTAAAGTATTCGGCGATTGCTGTGCCTGTCATTGCGCCCTTGATTCTGACGAGGGCAGGCTGATCTGATGTAGCGACAACGACAACCGAACGCTTGAGACCTTCCTCACCGAGGTCGCGTTCAATGAAGTCACGAACTTCACGGCCGCGCTCACCGACGAGAGCTATAACGCTTATATCTGCCTCGGTATTCCTGGCGATCATTGACAAAAGTGTAGACTTCCCGACGCCGGATCCTGCCATTATACCTATACGCTGCCCGTCGCCGAGAGTCATAAGCCCGTCAATGGCACGAACGCCAACGTAAAGCGACTCATTTATCCTTGGGCGTGTCATAGGATTGGGTGGCGGTGCCATAAGCGGATACTCTGTCTTGCTGAGGATTGGTCCCTTGCCGTCCATTGGATTGCCCAGCCCGTCAAGCACTCTGCCAAGGAGTTCGTCGCCAACTTTAACTTGCAGCATCTTCTGTGCAGCAACGACCTCGCAGCCCGGACCAACGCCCTGCATTTCACCTATCGCCATCAGCATAACGAAACCTTCACGAAAACCGACAACCTCGGCGGGAATGGGAGCAAAGGTCTCAATCTTCGAGATAACATAGCAAAGCTCACCGACACTGACAGGCGGCCCTTGCGACTCAATGACGAGTCCGACTACCTGCGTCACCTTGCCGGTGAGTTTGATTGTTTTGGCATCTCTGATGACGTCCGTCAATTTATTCAAATCAATATCGTTCTTAATCATCGCCCTCTCAACCTCGCTAACCTTTATTGCAACTATATTAGCAATGTTGAAAAGGTTTGTCAAGCGTCGACTACAGGTTACGTTGCTTTTTTGTGATTGCTAACTTCTTGTATTGAGTGCAGGAGATTTTGACTTTGTGAAGAATTTTTAGTTAGTGAACGGTGAAACGGAGATGATTTATCCAAATGAGCAGCATCGGTATTAAGGATATGCGGGCTTTTTACACAATCGTTGAAGAGGGAAACATAAGTCATGCGGCACAGAGACTGGATATTGCCCAGCCGGCACTCTCCAGGCAGATGAAGAGGATCGAAGAGGAGATATTAAATGTCAAGCTCTTTGAGCGAGGATCCAGGCGTATTCGCCTAACGGAGGCAGGGCGTGTATTTTACACCCGCGTTGAAAGAATCCTCGGAATGGTTGACGGTGCGGTTAGAGAGATCACTGACATCGGTTCCGGCGACAGCGGCACAATCAAGCTCGGTACTATCATTTCTTCGGGTGCTATGATATTGCCGGACTTAATTGCTGAATTTCATCAAAGATTCCCTAATGTCACTTTTGAGATTATGGAAGGCGAAGGTACAAGGATTTTGGAACTCTTGGACAATCATCTCATTGAAATTGCCATTACCCGCACTCAAGTCGACAATCTGATTTATGATTCGCTCGTCCTGCCGAATGAACCGCTTGTTATGGTAATGGACAGTCGAAACAGTTGCGGCGAGGCCGAAGATGAAGTCAAGCTGATAGAGTTGAAGGATCGTCCGCTTATTATACCGCTGCGCTGGAAGTCAATATTTGTCACTAATTGCAGACGGCTTGGCTTTGAGCCTAAAATAACCTGCATATCTGACAGCATTGTCCAGAATCTCTTAATGGTCAAAATGAATCTTGGTATCTCAATGGTGCCGATGTCCTCAAAAACTCTCCTCACTGACGGCAACTTGATATATAAGCGGCTGGTTGATCCCGAAATGACAACCCACACCGTTGTTGCCTGGCTGAAGAATCAAACTCTTTCAACCGGCTGCGTCAATTTGCTCAATCTCTTTAAAGAGATGTTCCTTGACAAGCAGAATTAAAATTCAAATTTTTGGAGATGATACTTTTATTATGAGCCAACAGAAAACTTATGTGAAAGATCAAGGTATCAAAGAAATGTTCTTTAAATCAGAAGGTCGTATAAATCGCCTTCGTTTTTTCAAGCGTACAATCGCGGTAGCTTTCTTTAGTGCCTTTTTAATGATAATACTGGGTGCCATATTTGGACCTGAAATTGATTTGAGCAAGCCGCCCTCTCCCAATGATCCCGTTGATCCTTCGCTTGCTTTCATTTATGTGGCAGTTTCTATTTTAGCTCTGATTCCTTACTATTTCCTCTATGTCAGGCGTCTGCATGATTTAAATATGAATAATAATCTTGCCATTGTGGCCACTGTTGCAGGTTTCATCAGCATTTTTACAGGTGATGATTTGAATAATGCCTCTATGATTTCAGTCTTGGCAACTTTGGCAGCAGGTCTCATTACGCTTTATCTAACCTTTGCCGACGGCACTCACGGTACAAATTTTTATGGTTTTGATCCGTTGAACAGAGATTAATTAATCTGCAGAGGTGAGGTTGAAATTTATGAAGATAACTATTAACGATGATTTTAATCTTGATAAAATCGCTAATTGCGGGCAATGTTTCAGAGCGAAGGATATCAAGGACGGCGTTTACAGGTTCATCACCAAGAGCAATGTGGTCTATATAAAAAAGATTGGTGACAATGATTTCGATGTCTCCTGCGATTCTCGTGAATGGGCTGATATTTGGGAAGATTATTTCGATCTTGCCACTGACTACAGAAAAATTCGCAGTGACATTTCTAAAGTCAGCTATTACTTCAAAAGAGCCGCTGCGAGGGGTGAGGGTATTCGTATTCTAAGGCAGGATCCCTTCGAGACGCTCATCAGCTTCATCATCTCACAGAGGAAGTCTATTCCATCTATTAAAACTTCAGTGGAACGCATTGCCGCTAAATACGGCAGACAGCTAACCACAAGCTATGAAACTATAAATATATTCCCAACCATTGAAGAGCTGAAAGCCGTCTTGCCGCTTGATTTATCCGACTGCGGTCTCGCCTATCGTGCGGACTATATTAAAAACGCTGTCGACAAGCTAAGTGACGGCTTGATTGACCTTGAGGCACTTCATCATAAGAGTGACGATGAATTAATCGAAGAACTCAAAAAGATACGCGGCGTCGGTGATAAGGTTTCCAACTGTGTCGCACTCTTCGCCTACCACAGAGTTGACAGGGTGCCGATTGATGTCTGGATTGCCCGTGCGATCAAGGACGACTTCAAAGGACACAACTACTTTGCAGATATTGAAAAAAATGCCGGTATAGCCCAGCAGTATGTATTTTACGCCAAAAAATTCGCTAAAAAATAATAAGGCAGTGATTCCAATGGACGAAAAATCCAGCAATTCTAACGAACTTGTATCAGATAATAAAAATAATACCAACAACGCAGAACATACAAAGACTGATGCCGTGATGAAAAACGTCAAAAAGATAAGGCACGGCAAAACTATCGCCTCCTATATTAAAAAATATTTTCAACTTTGTGTGGGTGCGGTTATTGCAGCAACGGGTCTTGAATTGTTCTTGATCCCGAATAATGTCATTGACGGCGGTGTTGTCGGTCTGGCTATCATGTCGGCACATATAACCGAATTACCTTTCGGTCTTTTCCTCATTGTGATTAATTTGCCCTTTCTCTATCTCGGTTACAAGCAGATTGGCAAAAGTTTCGCTGTCTCGACTATAGTGGCAGTTTTATTCCTGTCCTTCTGGTCTGAGATATTTGAGCCAATGGAGAAGGTGACAAGTGATCCGTTCCTTGCGGCGATCTTCGGCGGTATTATTGACGGCTTGGGTGTTGGGTTGATTATGAGGGCGGGCGGAAGTCTTGACGGCACGGAGATAGTTGCTCTCATTGCGGACAAGCGATCAGTCTTCAGCACAGGTGAGGTGTTGATGTTTATTAATCTTTTCATCTTGTCCGGTGCGGGTCTGCTCTTCGGCTGGGATAAGGCTATGTATTCCCTCTTCGCCTACTATGTCATTGCTAAGACGATTGACGTTACTATCAAGGGTCTTGACGAGTCCTACGGCGTGATGATTGTTACCAATGAGCCGGAGGAGTTGACTTCTGCTCTCAACGACAGGCTTGGACGCGGCGTCACTCTGCTCTATGGCGAGGGCGGCTACACTCACCAGCAGAAGAAGGTGCTTTACTGCGTCGTCACTCGCCTTGAAGTCGATAAACTCAAAGAGATAGTCCACGACAAAGATGAAAATGCTTTCGTTACAATTAACGTCGTCCACGATATTGTTGGCGGCCGCTTTAAAAAGAAATCTATTCATTAATTAATCAGATTAAAAATTCAGAATAGTTTAGAAAAAATTTTTCAGAAATATCTTGACAATTTAGAGGCAAAAGGTATAAACTTTAGACAATGTAATTAAACTTTGAACTGTTAATAGTTCGTTTATTTGTTAGGAGGATTTTGGGATGAATAATCGTAGAAAGATCGTTGTTATCGGTACTTCCAATGTTGGTTCCGCTGTTGTCAACAAAATTGCTGACTTCCAGCTTGCATCTGAAATAGTTCTCATTGACCTCAACAAAGACAAGGCTTGGGGCGAGGCCACCGACTCCAGCCATGCTACTGCCTGTATCTACAGCACCAACATTAAAATTCATGATGGTGATTATGATGATTGCAAAAATGCAAATATCGTCATCATCTGTGCAGGTCCGTCCATTCGTCCCGGCGAAACTCCGGACAGATTGAAACTCGCCGGCACCAATGCTAAAATCATGAGTTCCGTTTTCAATGAAATTCAGCAGCGTACGAAAGATGCTGTCATTATCCTTATTACCAATCCGCTTGATGTCGCTGTTCATGTCGTCAGCACTCAATTCGATTATCCGCGTGAAAAGATTCTTGGCACCGGTACAATGCTTGAAACCTATCGTTTCCGTCGTATCCTTGCTAACAAATACGAAGTTGATCCGAAGAATATCAATGGTTATGTCCTCGGTGAGCACGGCAATGCAGCATTTGTTGCTTGGTCAACCACCGGTTGTGCCGGATTCCCACTTGAGAAACTCGACGAATACTTCCATCACACCACTCCTCTTGACAAGGCTGCTGTTGAGCAGGAACTCGTCAATGTTGCTTATGATGTCATCAACAAGAAGGGCTTCACTAACACCGGCGTTGCTATGGCTGCTTGCCGTTTTGTCAAGAGTGTACTCTATGATGAGCATACAATCCTGCCTTGCTCTGCAGTATTCAATGGTGAATATGGCATTAGCAATGTAGCTCTTTCACTGCCTCGCATGATCTGTGCTGATGGCGTTATGCGTGTATTTGAGATCGCTCTCAATGATGAAGAACTTGAGAAACTCCACAAAGCCGCTCAGTCCGTCCGCAGTGCTCTTGACGGTGCAGGTATTAAATAATTCTGAATCAGAAGATGATAGAGTTGAAATAAATTCACTAAGCCGATATCGTTGTGATGTCGGCTTTTTGATTCAATTTGGAGGTTTGACTGATGAACGTTTTGGAAGAAATTTTACAGACTAACGAAACATTTTGCAAGAATCCGCCGATAGATTATTCAGGTGAGGATCATCATGAAAGCAAGCTGCCCAAAAAGCACTTGGCAATAGTCACTTGTATGGACACCCGCCTCGTTGATTTTTTGGAACCTGCCCTCGGTCTCAAGCGTGGAGATGTCAAGATAATCAAAACCGCCGGAAATGTCATTGTTGATGTGTTTGATTCGACAATCCGCAGCTTGCTGGTCTGCATTTATGAACTCGGCGTCAATGAGATTGCTATCATCGGGCATCATGAATGTGGTATGGCGAAGACGACTTCAGAAAGTCTCACGAAGGCAATGCTGGAGCACGGGATTAATTCTTCTGCAATCAAGATGATTGACAAAGACCTCAAAGAATGGGCAGACGGCTTTAAAAATCCTGAAGAAAATGTCAAAAAAGTTGTTGAAGATATAAAAAATAATCCCTTGATACCAAAGGACATTAAAGTTCACGGTTTGATGTTCCACCCAAGGAGCGGCAAGCTGGATCTGCTGGTCAATGGTTATTGATTATAATTTA
This sequence comes from uncultured Selenomonadaceae bacterium, assembly GCA_905233325.1. Classification (GTDB taxonomy): domain Bacteria; phylum Bacillota; class Negativicutes; order Selenomonadales; family Selenomonadaceae; genus Quinella. Next base: position 1,511 of record CAJODU010000007.1, on the reverse strand, counting down.
GATAATTCCTCAGCAGCGGCGAGAATTGCCAGCATTGCATGCTCAAATGTCAAGCCACCCTGCAGGTAGACAGCATAGGGCGGACGGAGCGGACCGTCGGCACTCAATTCAATAGAGGCACCCTGTACAAACGTTCCCGCCGCCATAATGACTTGATCTTCATAGCCAGGCATGTCCCAAGGCTCCGGTGCGGCGAATGAGTCAACGGGTGAATATTTTTGAATGGCACGGCAAAAGGCGATCAACTTCTCCGGCGTCTTGAGTTCGATTGCTTGGATAATATCTCCACGCTTGTCTCCAAGCAGAGGGTGAGTATTATATCCGAGGCGATTGAATAGACCGGCGGCGAAGACAGCACTCTTGAGGGCTTGAGCTGTCACATGAGGAGCAAGGAAGAGCCCCTGATACAACAGTCGCGGATCTCCCAAACTTGCACCGAGTTCGTCACCCATACCGGGGGCAGTCAGACGATAGGAGGCAAGCTCAACCAGATCAGCACGGCCGACAATATACCCCCCCGTCGGAGCAAGCCCGCCGCCGATATTTTTGATTAAACTGCCGGCGATAATGTCTGCACCGACCTCAACGGGTTCACGAGTCTCAACAAATTCGCCGTAACAGTTGTCGATAAAAGTCACACAATTAGGATTAGCCTTCTTGACTGCCGCACAAATTTTTTCGATGTCCTCTATCATCAGCGAATCACGCATAGAGTAGCCGCGCGAACGCTGAATTAACGCCACTTTCGTCTTGGAAGTGACGATTTTTTTTATGCCGTCAATGTCAACTTTACCGTCAATCAAAGGCAATTCCCTATAACTGACGCCAAATTCCTTGAGCGATCCCTTGGACTCGTGAGCATGACCAATGACAGTCTGCATAGTATCGTAAGGCGCACCTGTCAAAGAGACAAGCTCATCATCGGGGCGGAGAATACCGAAAAGGACAGTTGCGAGGGCGTGAGTGCCGCTGACAAATTGAGTGCGGACAAGGGCTTTCTCTGCCTTGAAAATTTTAGCATAGAGTTCGTCGAGTTTCTCACGGCTGATGTCGCCGTAAGCGTAGCCGGTTGAGGGCTTGAAGTGAGCGTCGGAGACTCTCAACTCTCTCATTGAATCTAATATTTTAAGTGTATTGACTTCTGATACCTCATCAATCTGTCGAAAATATGGCTTGACTTCCTCAAGGATTTGCTGCTTTAAATCTACTGTCTGCATAAATAAAAAGACCTCTCTATCTGCTGAAAAAATTTCTAAATTAACTTTAATTCAGAATAATTTTTATTATAACACTTGTCAAAAAAATTATCAAAAAATTTCTAAAAAAATTTAAAAAAATACTTAAGTTTTATTTAGAAATGACGATATAATTTTTAGAGATTGGGAAATCACAGGAATGGCCACCCTGTGATGGATCAAATTGGTACCCAATGATCAATATACTCAATCCGAAAATTGTGTTATTTGCAAATATGACAATTCTCGTGTATGATGTAGTTTAGGCGGCAATGA
>CAJODU010000006.1 GCA_905233325.1 uncultured Selenomonadaceae bacterium | reverse complement strand
TCACCAAATTGCCACTGTAAAGGTTGTTTTCACGCTTTTTGGTTCCATATCGACAAAGAACGCGATTATTTAAGCTGTCATTGTGACCTTCTTCATTCTTTCACTTTTCCTAATTTCAATGCTAGGTAGTGTTGAATAACTTTAAAAATTCTCATTGTTCATTTATAATATATCTAGGTGGTGAAGAAAAAATGTCAGGAAGAAGATATGAATTAACAGATGAGCAATGGGATAGGGTCAAAGAATATTTTACCATTCCAAATAAGAATGGCAGACCCTATAAAAATATTAGAAATACTGTAAATGGAATAGTATGGATATTAAAAAGCGGTGCCCCTTGGAGAGATTTGCCATCTCGTTACGGTGATTGGAATTCTGTCTATAAATGTTTTGCAAAATGGCAGGAAGAAGGAATATTTGAGAAGATTTTCCAAGATTTGGCAATAGAAGCAGATTTCCAAGATATAAGTATAGACAGCACATCGGTTAAAGTGCATAAAGATGGAACAGGGGCTAAAAAAGGGGCAATGAATGTATAGGAAAAAGCAGAGGCGGCAATACTACTAAAATTCATGCTGCTGTTGATGCTCTTAGTAACCCAATAAAGATAATATTGAGCAAGGGGCAAGTACATGATGTAACAATAGCACCGGCTTTAATTGCTGATTTGAAAGCAGAAGTTGTAATGGCAGATGGAGCTTATGACAGTGATAAATTTCGTGAACAAATCAAACTTCAAGGCAGTAGAGCTTGTATTAAACCTCGAAAAAATCGAAAAGAAGAAGTAGAATTTGACAAGGAACAATACAAAGAACGACATCTAGTTGAATGTTTCTTTCAAAAGATAAAGCGTAATAGAAGAATCGCAACTAGGTATGATAAACTTGCCAAAAGATTCTTAGCTTTCATTCATGTTGCTTGCATTCTTATTTGGATAAAATAACTTATTCAACAGACCCTAGTCATATTATTATTTTTGTCATTTTTTACTGTTCGTCAACCTTTATCTGATACCTCATTATAAACATCTTTCAATAAAGTCTCTTTTCTGAGTGAATTACAATCACATTTTTTATTATTAATGTCAATATTTTTAATTGTGTCTATTAAAATTTTGCCTATCATTTGAGCATCATCATAAAAAATATCTTTCATCGTTTCGTGTGACCCTTTTATACCTTCACCATAATTTACAACAAAGGACAGATTAGCGTAACAAGCACCTATTTCACGTGCAAGATATACTTCCGGAGCAAGGCTTTGTCCAACTATATCAGCCTGACCTTTGAGCATGGCAATTTCAGCGGGACTTTCAAAGTGTCGTCCATCAGTTACTGCATAAATCCCGCGATCAAAAATACGGCCTTGATAATGTTTGCGAGCAGAGACAAGCAAACTTTCTCTCAATTCCCTGCATAGTGCCTCACGCATAATGAGCAAATATCTGCCATCCAACATAACATCTTTACGAACAGACAGATCAATATAATCATCAGGAATAACTAAATCACGAGGATCAAGCAGATGATTAACGGTACCAACGCCACCCTCAGAAAGAATACGCTTGACTCCTGCCTCTCTAAAAGTCCAAAAAATCTGTCGTGAGGCATCTGCCCTGCTGACACCACTCCGCCAGCCGTGCATTTTGCAAGTTAAGCCTTTCTTTTCATTTATACTGAATAAAGTAAAATTAGGACTTATTCCGTAAGGTGTATTTATAAAAATATCTTTTTTTATAATTTTTGTATTTGTACTTTGAATATTTTCAGGAAAATTACTTGAAAGTGTTCCCGAACCACCTATTATTGCAAAGTCAGCTTTAATTATTTCATCATTCATAATAATCTCCTAAAAAGTTTTTAGTATGTTATATTCAGTATCACGTTGAGCCGGTATATTGCCGGTATTTTTTATTAAATCAACCATTTTTTGAATTGACATCTCATAAGCCGTACCGGCAGCTCTTACCACATTCTCTTCAAGCATTATGCTACCCAAATCATCAGCACCAAAACCTAGTGTTAATTGCCCGATTCTTTCACCTTGAGTCACCCAAGAACCCTGAATATGTTCAATGTTATCGAGATATATTCTGCTGAGGGCAAGTGTTTTCATATAATCCCAAGAACTTACTTTTTCACCGCCTAGTTTAGTATTGCCTGGTTGAAAGCTCCACATGATAAATGCTCTAAATCCACCGGTTTCATCTTGGAGGTTACGTATCTTTTCCATATGTTCAATGCGTTGTTCCATAGTTTCACCGAAACCTATAACCATAGTAGCAGTACTCTTCATTCCAATGTCGTGAGCTACCTTCATAACATTTAACCAATCATAGCTGGAAATTTTCTTCGGACTGATTTTTTTTCTAACTTCATCTACTAAAATTTCAGCTCCACCGCCAGGCAAACTGTCTAATCCGGCAGCTTTCAATCTCTTTAACGTTTCAAGTATAGATATTCCTTCTCGACTAGCAAAATATTGTATTTCTGTTGCAGTAAATGAATGGATAGTTATATTAAATTGCTTTTTTATCAGCCGCAGCATTGTCTCATAGTAATCAAGACCAAGTTCAGGATTGAGACCACCTTGAATCATCACTTGAGTTGCTCCTGCCTCAACCGCCTCATGAACCTTTTCTATTATTTCATCGTGACTTAAAAGATATGCACTCTTTTGATTTTTCCTCCGAAAGAAGGCACAAAAATCACATTCATTCTGACAGATATTAGTATAGTTGATATTTCTGTCAATTATGAATGTTGTTATATTGCTGAATTTATGGCGTCTAATGTCATCTGCCATTTTTCCAAGTTTTAGTAAGTCACTATCATTTATTAAATTTATACTTTCGTTTTTATTTAATCTCATCAACTTTATCCTTTGTAATTATAAAAGCTATCGCATTCAACGGGTTCATATCCGCTCTCTGTAATTATTTTATGTAAATATTTTTTAGTTATACCTTTAAATTCTTTCGAGCCGGCTGCGTGTATTATCTGCTCCTCACCTATGGTGCCATCTAAATCATCAGCTCCAAAAGTCAGGGCAAGTTGTGCGATCGGCATTGTAAGCATAACCCAAAATGCTTTAATATGATCAAAATTATCAAGTATGAGTCTGGACAGCGCAATCATTTTTAAATCTTCCCAAGCTCCAATTCGCTTAATATTATATTCTTTGCCAAGTTCCGTGTTTAACGGGTGGAATGGAAACATCAAAAATGCTTGAAAGCCGCCTGTTTCATCTTGTAAATTTCGCAATCTGATTAAATGTTCGATTCTTTCCTCTATGGTTTCAATGTGTCCGTACATCATGGAAGCATTCGATTTAATCCCCAGTTGGTGTGCCGTTTTCATTACGTTCAACCATTCTTCAGCATTTGCCTTCTTTGGACAAATTATCTTTCGGACGCGGTCGGAAAAAATTTCAGCTCCTCCGCCCAAAAGTGAATTTATTCCAGCTGTAATTAAAATTTCCAATATTTCTTTGATGTTTTTTGAACTTAATCTTGAAAAATTGACTATTTCCACAGGTGTAAATGCTCTTATATTAACATCAGGCAAGGATGTCTTCACTTGTTTAATAACGTCAACATAATATTCAAATGGCTTTTCAGGGTGCAGGGCACTGACTATGTGAATTTCTGATAAATCTTTAAGGTTCTTAACTTCAGCAAGTATTTTATCGATATCTTCACTTTCTAAAGTATAGCCGCGATTGTCACCGGCTCTACACTGAAATGCACACAAAGGACAATTAGAACTGCAAATATTTGTCAAATTAATGTGTCTGTTGACTATATAGAAGACTTTTTTACCGCTCTTGCACTCTTTCATTGCCCTTGCACATTTAGCCAAGTATAATAAATCATTATCTTCATACAGTCGAAGGGCATCCTCTTTATTGAGACGCTCACCGAGATACGCCTTTTCTCTTGCAATATTAATGCCATTTTTTATAATCATACTTAATTAATTAACCTCAAAATATTAAAATTACAATCACAAGCAGCAGGTACTCTACCTATATCATGAATGATCTTGATGATTTCATCTTCTTTCAATGACCGGGGACTTGTTGCTCCGGCATCGTGAAGGATTGTCTCCTTGTGGATTGTTCCGTCAATATCATTCGCTCCAAAATTTAATGCAACTTGTGCTACAGGAACGGTGAGCATAACCCAATAGGCTTTGATATTTTTGAAATTGTCGAGCATTAAGCGTGAAATTGCCATAGTTCGCAGATCGTCCCACATTGAAGTTTGCTTAACCTCTTTGCCAAGGACAGTATTTTTCGGGAGGAATGGGAATGGTATAAATGTTTGAAATCCACCCGTTTTATCTTGTAAATCTCGTAATTTAATGAGATGATCTACACGTTCCTCTAAAGTTTCAATATGTCCGTACAACATACTGGCATTTGTCTTGATTCCAATGCTATGGGCAACTTCAGCAACTTCAAGCCACTCAGTGGCAGTTGCCTTCTTCGGACAAAGTAAATTTCTCACACGATCCGAAAGAATCTCCGCACCGCCTCCCGCTATTGCTTGCAATCCCGCCTCTTTAAGTTCAAAAAGTACATTTTTTATAGGTTTACCTGAAATTTTTGCAAAATGTGTGATTTCTACTCCTGTAAAGCCTTTTATATATAAGTTAGGGAATTTTTTATGAAGTATACTTATAATTTCTAAATATTTTTCAAAAGTCCAGCTTGGATGCAGACCGCTCACAATATGAAGACCTGACATATTAGGATCATTCATTGCATCTTCAACAACGGCAATCACTTCATCTACGCTCATTGCATAGGCACCTTTAGCATTCTCTTCACGACCAAAAGCACAAAATTTGCAAAGTGAAGTGCAAATATTTGTAAGATTGACGTGACAATTTACATTATAGTACACAATATCGCCGCATTTTTTCTTGCGGACATAATCAGCTAAAGCACCAAGCCAAGACAACTCATTACATGAAAAGAGTTTGATTCCGTCCTCTCTGCTCAATCTCTTATCATTTATAATTTTTCGTTCAATTTCTGTGAACGTACCGAACAAAATCTTCACCTCTTCAAAACTTTTTCAGCATTATATCACTTTATCACGAAGAATAAAACCCCTAATTAAAAATATATCGCCGACAATTAAAGCCGACGATTTTTTTAATTGTATTTTAATTTTATCCAAGACGATCGTGCTGCTTTGAAACCGCTTCTTGCCAAATTGCCTTAAACGGAACTTTGCTAATCTCCGCAAGACGGCGGCAATCTTCATACTCAGGTGTAATTGAAATGATTTTACCGTCATAGGCACTAACCTTGCACCTTACCTCACCGTAAGAAGTCTCAACTCTGGATATGCGGCGGACAGCCTCCACTCTGCGATCTATGTTAATCACACGCAACCCTATGGTTGTCGTCTCCTCAAAGATGATCTTTGTGCAAATCTCCTCGTGGATCTCATCAACCAAGACAGTCAGCATATATGCCGGACGATTCTTCTTCATATATATTGGCGTAGTCCACACATCAAGAGCACCATTATCAAGGAGCCTATCATAGAGATAGCCGTAAATCTGCGGATTCATATCGTCAATATTAGCCTCAAGCATAAACAGTTGACGCTCTTTGCCGCCTTTGTATTCACCAAAATAAATTCTCAAAACATTGGGAATCTTGAGATCATGAGTGCCGGCACCATAGGCGATCTTTTCAATAGTGAAATCAGCAGGGTGATTGTCGCTGTATTCGGCGAGAGTGGCGATAATGGCAGCACCTGTCGGCGTGGTGAGTTCTTTCTCAATGGCGTTATGATATGTAATATAACCCTTGAGGAGCTCAGCAGTTGCGGGTGCAGGGACAGGCATCAATCCGTGAGCACAGTTGACATAACCGCTGCCGACATTGATCTTGGAGACAAAGACTTTTTCAACGTCAAGATAGTCGAGGCAAATGGCACAACCAACAATATCAACAATAGAATCAACTGCACCGACTTCGTGAAAATTGACCTCTTCAGCAGGTTTATTATGGACTTTACCTTCAGCCTCTGCCAGCTTTTCAAAAATTGAAATTGCAGTATTTTTTACATCAACGGATAAGGTTGAATTTTCAATGATTTTCCTAATGTCTGACATATTTCTGTGATGATGTTCGTGTTCATGTTCATGATGATGATGATGATGGTGGCTTTCTTCAATCTTAACATCAACATAAACAGCGGCTATACCGTTCTTGTTGACATCAGTGATCTCAAGTTCATAATCATCAGGTACAGATAATTTTTTTAATTCTTGAGTCAAATAATTTTCAGGAACACCCGCTTGAAGACAAGCCCCCAAGAACATATTGCCGCTAATTCCCGAAATACAATCTAAATATATTGCCTTCATTTTTTCACCTCGTGAATTTTTTTACTGAATGTTAATTAATGCATTAGCCTTGTCGCCAAGCTGATATTTTGGCAATTCGCCATTCCACTTATCTATGGCGTGTTGTTGAATGACATTCTGCGTCAATGACTGCTGCAACTTTTCATTAGCCCGTGCCTGTCCTTCAGCCTCGATGAGAGCGGCGTCCGCTTTACCCTTTGCCTCAATCCTTGCCTTCTCTGCCTCTACCTCAGCAGTCTGCTTTTCAATCTTTGCTTGCTCAAGGACGTTTTGAGCATTGACAACTTTCTGGATAGCCTCTTTGGTCTGCTCATCAGGCACAACATCAGACAGATTGAAAGTCTCAATAATTATACCAAATGGCAACAATGATGAATGAAATTTCTCAAAAACTTTTGCATTTATCTCAGGTCTCTTGTCGCCGACGAGTTCCATAAGTGAATATTGACTTGTGACCTCGTTGATTGCCTGGTACATCTCATTCTTGACATAGCCGGCCTCAATGACTTGAGTGGACTGACCGCGAAATTTTGTAAACACTGCCGGCAAATTTTCAGGATCCATATGGAATGCGTATGTTACTGATACATTGACCTGTTTACCGTCCTTTGTGTTGACATTGATTGAGTTATCGTAACCGTCGCCTTTGCCCTTACCGTCCCGCGACTTTGTATAGTAGACAGTTTCGGTGCTGATTGGGTAAGAAATAACAGATTTCCACGGAGCGACAACGTGATAGCCTTGAGGAAGGACTTTTTCCTCAACACCGCCGTCCATATTATAAACCACTCCCGCATAGCCCGGGGATATTTTATTCGTGCAAACAAATCCCAAAATTGCAATAACTACTATAATTGCACCTATTCCAAAGGCTCCCACTGAGGTAGTATTGACACCTTCGGCTTTTTCCTCTTTGAAGGAAAGTTTAAAAAATTTGACAATGCTCCTGCCAAAACTCTTTCCATGTTCGCTTGTGATTGCAAGCCATAAAAATATAAGTATAATTAATATTAAGATGTACATTAATAATTATAACCTCCTGTACGATTCATCATAAATTAATCAAAAAATCTAGGCTTGACATTTTTAATAATCCTTGATAATTTTATTTTACCATATTTACTATAATATTTTCAAGGTGATGTGTTGAATATAAATAAGTCTACCATGGGAGATGTACTTGATCTTGCTGAAGAAAGAGTAATACTTGCAGACGACGATTCAGAGGTCAGCAATTCTTTTTTTGAAACTCGTTGCCATGGCTTTAAGATTTTGGTGATTGTGCCAAAAGCCGGTGATGAAATTAATGTTGCCGGTGCAATGATTTTGAATTTAATCAAAGCGCGAGCCGTTGTTTTTGTTGCTTTCACTAATTTTAGTAAAGATACCAAAATCACCTCAGAAGTAGAAAGTAGCCTTGCGATTTTAGGCGTCAAAGGAAAAAATATTATTTATCTTGATAATGACGATACTTTTACATTAAAAAAGCTGATTCTTGAGATTGAAGCAGACGTTATTTTTTGTGCTGATTTTGATATTCCTGCCGATCATCGAAGATTGTCAATAAATTTTGATCAAGCATTAGGTGAAATTTTGTCAAGTGACGGCAATAAGTATCAGCCTGAAATTTACAAAAGTTTTGCCTATGCTACAGCATTTTCAGCAATTCAAGATTTTTACAATGACAATCTTCGGGAAACAAAAAGGCCGTTAGATTTTGACTTGATAGATAAAGTTAATTACACTTGGTCGGAGCGTATACGATTTCCTGTCTTTGAAGATTGCCGCCAGCCTTTGATTCGGTTTAATCCCATTGCAAAGGCGATATTTGCATATAAATCTCAAAGGAATGAGAGACCTGTAATTGGTATTCTCAACAGTGATGAGGTATTTTTTGAGCGTCGGACTGATAACTTGATTTATACTGCTGAAATTTCCGCCACTTCCGGAGATTTTAGCAAAGTGCGTGACTTCCATATCATCAACACCGTAGACTTTAACGAGAGCAGAGCAAATTTTTGCAATCATATTTGGAAACCTGACAAAGACGATAACGAAAAAAGGTTAACTCTATCTTGGAAGAATCTGCAGCAAATTGAGCAGATCAAAATTTACGGTGACATTGATTCCGAACGTGACACTCAAATAAAAATTTCGCTTGATGATAACATTGCCTCTGAATTAAATCTGCCAAAATATGGTAAACCTTGCGTTGTAGATTTTTCTGAAAAAGTCTTTGCCAGTAAAATTGAAATTCAACTTCAAAATGAAATTGGTATTGCAGAAATTGAAATATTCTCTGAAAACGAGCCAAGACGTGTAATAAAGCCATTTATCAAAATAACCATTGATGACAATTTTGTATATGATTATTTGATTTCAAAGTCAAAAAAAAGAGTGGAGCTTGATATTTACCGTTTCCACACAACCCAGCCCATTGAAATGAGCGTCAGTGACGGTGTGATTTTTTGTTCCGATGAAAAATTTATATTGCAATTCGACAGCGATGATGTAACAGTTCGCGCAGAAATTGCAGGAGATTCAGAGATTTTTGATCAAATAAAAATTCACCGCAAAAGTCCGCTTCATTTCTGGAAGTTGAAATTAAAGCAACTATTTGAGCGAATAAATATACACTTGTATCAAATAGTTGGCCATTCGATAAATCGTATCAAAAGCCTTGTGCATTTCAAACTTTAACGGTTGACGAACAGGAATATCTGCATTATAATGTGCATATTGATTCAGAGAAAATTCATAGTTTTATAGATTGGAGTAATGATTATGTGCGGTATCGTTGGATATATTGGTGACAAGTCTGCAGCACCTTTCCTGCTGGACGGCTTAACCAAATTGGAGTATAGAGGTTATGATTCGGCGGGTATTGCGGTATATGGTGACGGTAATATTTTCATTGAAAAAGCTGTCGGCAGGCTTAATGCCCTCAAAGAGAAGTTAAAAGGGCGTATGCCTGAAGGTGTGGTTGGTATAGGTCATACTCGCTGGGCGACTCACGGCAGACCTTCCGATCGCAATGCTCACCCTCACACCGATTGTCATGGTAACTTCATCGTTGTCCACAATGGTATCATTGAGAACTATATGGCACTCAAAGAGGAACTTTTAGCAAAAGGACATAACTTCACCTCGGAGACTGATACTGAGGTCGCCGCTCATTTGATGGAAGATTTGTACGACGGTGACTTCGCCGGAACTGTTTGCAAGGTACTCAAAAGGATTGAAGGCTCTTATTCCCTTGTCTTCATGTCCAAAGATCACCCTGAAGAATTGATTTGTGCCAAGCAGGATAATCCGCTGGTTGTCGGATTGGGTGAAGGTGAAAACTTCATAGCCTCCGATATTCCGGCAATCATCAATAAGACCCGCTCGACTTATATTCTCAATGATGGTGAAGTTGCAATCGTCAAGAAAGATTCTATCACCATTACCGATCGCGAAGGCAAGCCCGTCAATAAAAAAATCTTCAATGTGAGCTGGAATGCTGAGGCGGCGGAGAAGGGCGGCTATGAACACTTCATGTTGAAGGAAATTCACGAGCAGCCAAAGGCAATCAGAGATACCATGCGCGGATTTATCAAGCAGATTCGTCCTTCAAAAAATAATCATGCCGAAAGAATCGCCAGCGACGGCAGCAGTATAGTCTTTCCCGAATTGAAATGGGATCCCGAATTTTTGAGAAATATTGATAAAGTCTATATCGTCGCCTGCGGCACTGCCTACCATGCCGGTCTTGTCGGGAAGTTCTACATTGAGAAACTTGCAAGAATGCTCGTTGAAGTCGATCTTGCCTCTGAATTCCGCTATCGTGATCCTATCATTGACAATAAAACCTTGACGATCTTTATCTCACAGTCCGGCGAAACAAGTGACACCCTCGCCGCCATGAAAGAATCAAAACGTCTCGGTGCCAAAACTTTAGCTATCACCAACGTCATCGGCTCTTCACTTGCACGCGAGGCAGATCAAGTCCTTTACACTATTGCAGGTCCCGAAATCGCTGTAGCCTCAACGAAAGCCTATACAACGCAGCTTATTTTGATGTTCATGCTTGCCCTTTACATGGCACAGCTCAGAAAAACCGTCAACGAGGACAGGACACGCGAATTGATCTCCCTGCTCAAGAAAATTCCTGCCCAAATCAGCGAGACACTCACGGACGTCGATCCTATAAAGACCTTTGCCCGCAGTTACGGTTTCAATGAGCATGTCTTCTATATCGGCCGCTCGCTTGACTACTGTGTGGCTCTTGAGGGTGCGCTTAAACTCAAGGAGATCTCCTATATTCACGCTGAGGCCTATGCTGCCGGCGAATTGAAACATGGAACGCTCGCCTTGATTGTTGAAGGTGTGCCTGTCATTGCCCTTGCCACTCAAAAAAGCGTCTACGATAAGACAATCTCAAACATTAAAGAAGTCAAGGCACGCGATGCCGTTGTGATTGGAATTGCCGCCGCCGGTGATACTGAACTCGAAAAATACATTGACCACGTTATGTATGTCCCTGACACTGATGAATTACTCATACCGCTGTTGACGGTAGTGCCTCTCCAACTGCTGGCTTATTATGCAGCTATCACTCGCGGCTGTGATGTTGACAAGCCGAGAAATCTTGCAAAATCTGTAACGGTTGAGTAAAAGCACGGGAGCTTTACTTTCAATGACTAAGATAATGTTGCCTATATAAACAAGGTGAAAATATTATGAATGATAGAGTTGATATATTAGGCGTCAAAGTCGATGCGGTGACAATGCAGGGTGCTCTTGAGAGGATTGAATCTTTCTTTGAAGAACGCAAGCCTGTCATTGTCGCCACTGCTAATGCAGAAATGCTTATGAGAGCGACGCAAGATGAGGAACTCAAAAATATACTCAATGCTGCGGAATTGGTTGTCCCTGACGGTGCGGGAACTGTCTGGGCGGCACATCATCTCGGCTATGAAATGTCTGAGCGTGTTGCCGGTTACGATCTTGCACAGGAATTGATGAAACGGGCTCCGGCTAAAAATCGCCGCGTCTACTTCTTCGGCAGTGCTCCGGGTGTTGCTGATAAGGCAAAAATTAAGGCTGAGAAACTCTACCCAAACATAAAGATTGTCGGCACTCGCAACGGCTACTTCAAAGAGGAAGACGAACCGCAGATAATCGCCGACATCAAAGCCGCCAAGCCTGATTTGCTCCTCGCCGCACTCGGTGTACCCAAGCAGGAAAAGTGGCTTGCCAAGTACAAAGATGAATTAAATGTGTCGGTATCAATCGGAGTCGGCGGAACTTTCGATGTTATGGCAGGAGTAATGAAACGGGCTCCCAAATGGATGCAGAAGGCTAAATTGGAATGGCTTTTCCGTGCAATGCTCCAGCCTAAACGCGCAGGCAGACTGATCGCCCTTCCAAAATTTGTGTTAAAAGTTCACTCATCAAAACAAAAAGCATAGACAAAGACAATTTGAATTAGTATAATAGCGTTAGCAATTTTAAAAGTTGGTGAAATTGTGGATTATTGGTATCATAGAATCAGTCATTGCAGTGAAGTGTCCTATCCTCTCTTTGATATGGATTATTTAACTTTTGGATTAAGTGAGATGGCTCTTCAATATCCCAAAATTGTAACCGAAAATTTTAGTAAGACTGAGTTAAGGCTTATGCTTGAGTATACTTACAGGGATCGTCACACCAAAAAGTTATTTGAAAAATGCAAAGGTGTTTTAAAAGCGAGAACAGTACCTCCCATTTCGTCATTTTTCAATTTTATTTATGAATTTAAAGTTGGTGACAAGGTAATGGTTCCTTCCTATCCTGAAAATGAATACTTTGTTATTTGTGAGATTTTGGAAAAAGTTGATTTGATTAAAAATTTGCCGATAAAAAATTTCGCTGATACAAAAGGCAACGAGATTACATTGGAAGATGATCTGCTTCGTCGCAATTATAGAGAATTTATCGATCTTGGATTTTTTGTCAAGGTGAAAAAATTGACTAAACCTATAGACGGGGTATTGAAAGGTCTTTTAGCAAAAAGCGGTTCATTGAATAAAGTTGGCGATCAAATTGAGGAATTTATTCAAAAGAATCCCATTTAATTATACTAAAGTTTTGAAGGTGGTGTTGTAATGAGCATTATTCGTGAAGGTTATTCTTTTATTGCTATTGCTTTAATCGTCGCTCTGATTGTTGGCATCGCCTTTAATCCATATGCGGCGATCTTTCCTGTGGTCTTGGCGATTTATTTTGCCTACTTCTTCCGAAATCCCAAAAGAGTTATTCCGCCTGATGAATCGGCTATAGTATCACCGGCAGATGGAACTGTCCAAGATGTTGTCCACCTTGATGATGATGAATTTGTCAAAGAGCCTTGCAATAAAGTGATAATCTTCTTGTCGGTTTTTGATGTCCACGTCAATCGCAGCCCTATTGCCGGTGAAATTAAAGTGCAGAAGTATATTTGCGGCAGATTCAGACCGGCTTATAAGGATTCGGTTGGCTTTGAGAATGAGAGACATTTGATTGGTATTGAGAATGATAAGCTGCGTGTGACAGTGACACAGATTGCAGGTATTTTGGCACGTCGGATAGTCTCCTGGGTTACTCTTGACGACAAACTCGAAAAGGGTGAACTTTACGGCTTGATTCGTTTCGGCTCCTGCACTGAGATTGTAATGCCGGAGAATGTTGAGGTTTTGGTTAAAAAGGGTCAAAAAGTCCTAGGCGGTGAAACAATTATCGGCAGAATTAAAGATAGGTGATGACATTGTTAAAACAAAAGTCAAATCCAAACTATAGTAGTGTAGAGCATTCAAATAGGGTTATAAATGATATAGAAACCGAACAAACAAAACTTATCTCATTTGATGATGAGGCTTGGGAAAAAATTTCAAATGGTGAAGCAGATTTAGCTGCAATTCAACGAAGAGCAAAATATTTGTTTAGCAAAGGCTTAAACATCGTAACATTCGATGCTAAAGAAATAGAAAAATTAAGTAGGAGGTCGGCATTTGGCAAATTGTCAAAATATGCTAATCCTGCACTTATACCACTTGAAGAAGGCGCTTGGGAAAGAGCGGTGACCGAAAAATATGGCAAAGATACTGATTGATGCCAATGTTATTCTTAGATACTTTCTAAATGATAATGAAGATATGGCAATAGAAGCTGAATATATAATCAAGAATGGTGCCGTTACCTTACCTGAAGTTTTGGCTGAAGTTGTATACGTCTTAAGAAATGTTTATAATGTCGAAAAACCAAATATTGTTGATATTTTAATAGATGTATTGAATGAAATAGAAATCGAGCATTATGAAACTATTCTTCGTGCAGTTAATATTTTCGCTGAGACCAACTTAGATTTTGTTGATTGTGTTTTACATATACAAAATTTCAAAAATTGTTGTTAAATTTGAAAATTGATTAATCTGAGGTGAGCTGAGTGAAATCCTTAATTCCGAATATATGTACATCTTTAAATTTATTCTTCGGAATGTGTTCCATACTTTCAACTTATAATGGCGATTATTTCTACGCTTCCATATTTATTTTAATTGCGTTGGTTGCCGATGGTCTTGACGGTCGAATCGCAAGGGCACTCAATGCCGTCAGCGAGATGGGCAAGGAGATGGATTCTCTCTGTGATCTCGGTTCCTTCGGGATTGCACCTGCTTTTCTCGCCTACTCATTTTGTATGCATCATTACGATAAACTTGGCTGGGCGGCAGCGATCATCTTTGCACTCTGCGGTATGTGGCGTCTTGCAAGGTTCAATGTCAACACGTCCGTAGTTCATGGCTACTTCATGGGGTTGGCGATACCTGCCGGCGGCTGCATTGTCGCATCAACGACGTTGCTCTTCACGGCACTTGGTATAAATCCCGAAAACTATGGGCTTGTCTATCCTGTCACCATAATGGTTATAGCTTATTTGATGGTGAGCCACGTGCATTATCCTGATTTTAAGGGCAGCGGTGAGAAAATATATCTGTTTCCGAAAATTTTCGCGGCAATTATGTTTGCAGCGATAGTCTTCTTTGCAAGAGAGGCACCTGTTCAAGCCGTTATTACAGCAGTTTTTTCAACCTATGCTGTTTTTGGAATAGTAAATGCTTTATTCGTTTTGATGAATCGTGAGGAATATTAGGAAGTGATTTTATGTCAGTGGCTCTTCTGTCCATACCGCTCGGTATAATTTCGATTATAGTATTTATCTGGGCAATCAACGGCACGGGAGCAAAACCTGCCAAGGGCAAGAAAAAGGACAATGACTCCGCCATCATAGGTATAATTGTCAGTCTTCTGCTCTTTTTCGTGTCGATAGGTATTTTCGATTCGGAAGAATCAACCGGCGGTATGTTCAAGCAAGATAACTCTAAACAAGGCAGTTCTCTGCATGAGAGTGAGAGATATTCATCACAGAGTCAAGTTCAACGTAAAACTGAAGGTAGTAATGAGTCTGCTGAAAAGAATGGACAAGCCAAAAATGAAAATCAAGCTGATTCTAAGGTTGATACAAAGGACGAAAAGAGCAAAGTTAACAGCGATCATCAGAATCAAAACCTTGAGGAGCAGCGAAAGGCTTATCAAAAGTGGCAAATTCAAATTGAATCAAAAGTGCAGACTATCAATACAATCTGGTCAGCACTCTGGACTGAAGGATCACCTGAAAGTATTGATAAATTGACAAAAGCCCTTCACAAGGAACAAGCCGAACTTGCCGAAATAAAAGTACCTGCGGAACTTTCGACGATATATCGGCAAAGGTTGACGGAGGCAATGCAGCACTATAATCAGTGGATAGACTTTTATCTCAAGGCTTGTCAGATGAAGGTCAACGGCAGCAGCAATCAAGATATAATCAGCGAGGTTGCCAAAGGGGACGGATTGAGACTTCGTGCAAATGTTGAAATCTCCAATGTCGGCAATGAACTCAATATAAAATAAAAAATGTGTCTCGTTAGTAGTTTTATAGGCAATATGAAAATAGTATGAGAATAATTACAGGAAAAGCGAAAGGGCTTATCTTAAAAGCACCAAAAGGATTGTCGACACGACCGACATCAGATCGAATCAAAGAATCTGTATTCAATATTTTAAATGGAATGATAGATTTCAATGATAAAAGTATACTTGATCTTTTTGCCGGCACAGGAGCTTTAGGTCTTGAGGCGATCAGTCGTGGGGGAGCGCAAGCAACGTTTGTAGACTTTAAGACGATTAATATTATAAGTGATAATGTTAATCGTGCCCACTTCAATGATAAATCAGAGATTATTAGTGGAGATGTCTTCAGGATAATAAAAAAATTTTCAGATAATCAAAGACAATTTGACTTGATCTTTTGTGATCCACCCTATAATAAAGGTTTATGGCAGCAAACTTTAGTAAAAATTGATAATCTGAATTTGCTTAAATCGGAAGGATTGTTAATCATCGAGCATGATATAAACGAAACTTCAGAAAATTTGAAAAGTATACTTAAAAATATTGAAAATGTTAGACAAATAAAATATGGTCATACGACCACGATAGATATTTTCAAAAAAAATATTTAAAAAAAATTATGAGCTTGCGAATTTTTTTCTGTAAATAGAAGATCGAATGGCGTTAAATCAACATTAAGATTCCTATTTACAGAATTTTTTTCATAGACTTAAAATTTTTTTTTATGATTGAAACAAAAAAAGCAGGTTGCCCTGCAAATAAATAAAAATTATTCAATCTTGTCCATATCAAGACTATAGCCAATAATACCGCCAACTCTTGTGATTTTGCCATAAACTGTAACATTTTGTCCATTACTTAGATTCAACATTTGTTTTTTGACTTCTTTGTTTTTCGGAAAACATTGTACATGTACGAGTGTCATATCACCGTTAGAAATGCTTATATAATCACCATCTGATTCAACGTGATCAAGGATTCCGCCAACTATTTTAACGAATTTACCTTTATAATTTTTATTTGCTGCTGCAGCATTGTTTTGAATATCGTTTATCAAAATATCAATATCAGCTTCAACATACTTGTTAGCTTCAGCGGCAGCCTTTTCCTGTTCCTTTGCTTGTTCAGCAGCTTCTTTGGCGGCTTTTTCTTCAGCCTTTTGGGCTTCTTTAGCAACTTTTTCGGCGGCCTTCTGCTCAGATTTGGCAACTTGCTCAATTCTCTGCAGTTGTTCTTTAGCTTCGCGTTCAGCTTTTGCCTCTGGACTCTCAGGAATGGCAGCACCTAACACAAAAGAGGCAAGGCACACTATTCCTATCATACGTTTCATCTTACTGACAGCATTGTAATTTTCATCGGTTGAATAATTTTCACCGGCAGCCTTGCGAGCATTTGCCTTCTTCCTCCAGTAAACGATAAATGCAATCAGTGAAATGAACCACACCATAATGAATAAATTTTTCAAAAAGTCCATTATTATACCCTAGCTAAATGTTACTCAATTTTATCCATATCAAGACTGTAACCCATTATTTCACCGACATCAGTGATTTTACCGTAAACTGTAACTCTCTGACCTTTCGAGAGATTAATCATTGCATCTTTAACCTGATCATTTTTTGGATAACATTGTACATGAATTAAGGTGTACGGATCACTGCCTTCAATGGAAATATACCTTGCATTGCTTTCGATATTGAAAACATCTCCATTGACGATTTTGACATATTTGCCTTTGTAATCCTTGTTGGCTTTTGCAGCGTTGTTCTTGGCATCGTTGAGTAAAACGTCGATATCAGCCTCAGCATAATTTTTTGGAGTTTCCTGCACTTGCTTTGAACTTGAACTTGTCGAACTTCCATCGCCATTGTCACCCATAACCGAACCTATTGCCCCAAGTACAATAATTCCAATGAAAATGTACTTCAAAATTTTAAACATATCAAATCCTCCTTTGAGTTTTCTGTAAAGATTATATAACTATAGTTATAAATAGTCAACATATATTTAAAATTTGGTTAGTACAATATTTGTATAAAGTTATTTATCATAATAGCAAATCTTTAAGGACGTGCTATTATGAATGAAAATAATGATTTTAACACTAATATAGGTAAGAGAATTAGAAGTATTCGTGAAGCTCAAGGGAAAACTCGCGAACAAATTGCTGAATTAGCTGATATTTCCGCTCAATTCTTGTTTTACATTGAAACTGGCAAAAAGAGTATGACAGCTAAAACTATAGTTAATCTTGCAAAGGCTTTAAATGTTACGACTGATTATCTCTTACTTGGTTGCATTACACCAATGTCAAAAATAGTCAACGATCTCGAAGGTCTTACGCCTGATCAATTAGATTTAGCCGGAACTTTTATCAAGATATTCTCAAAAGGTGTGACAAAATAAAAAAGAGCCAATTATGGCTCCCCAAGTTTCAAAATATTTTATTTAGTGATAAACATTTTGAGATTGTTACTTAGTGTTGCAAAATCTTCCAGTGAAAGAGTCTCAGCTCGGCGTTGAGGCTCTATTTTTGACATTTCCATAGCTTTTGAGAGGACTTCACGGGTAAATCCCGCACCGGCAAGGGAATTGATCAAAGTTTTTCGTCGCTGTCCGAATGAACCTCTGACAACCCTAAAGAAAAATTTATCATCTTCAACCTCAACGGCAGGAGTTTTGCGTATATCACAGACTATAATTGATGATGTAACCTCAGGACTTGGCAGGAAGGCACTTGGCGGCACATCGAAGACTATTCGGGGCTCTGTATAGAATTGTACTGCCACCGACAATGCCCCATAAGTTTTCGCTGATTCCTTAGCAACGGACAGACTTTCCGGCGTGGCGACCATTCTTTCCGCTACTTCACGCTGCACCATCGTCACCAGCTTGGTTATAGGTAACTTTTTTTCCAAAAGCGTCAATATTATCTGCGAGGTTATATAGTAGGGCAAATTTGCAACGACTTTGAAAGGTTGACCGCCCATTATCTCCAAAATATCAACCTTCAATATATCGCTTTGAATTATTTTAAGATTTTCATAACCTGCCAAAGTCTCTGCAAGCACGGCAGGTAATTTTTTGTCCAATTCTACAGCAGTGACACAGGCTCCCGCTTCAAGGAGACCTTGAGTCAATGTGCCGATACCGGGACCTATCTCAAGGACTTGTTCACCTTCAACAATATCAGCAGCATAAACTATATCATCAACGACGCCCTTGTCAATCAGAAAATTTTGACCGAGACGCTTGCTTGCTCGCAGATTAAAACTTTTTAAAATGTGCCGCGTAGTACTTGCATTTGCAATCAATGGGTGAATTTTATCCATATTATTCTCCTAAATTTATTTAATTTCAGTTAAATAAGCAAAAATCCACCGGATTAGCCGAGTGGAATATTAATCGTTATTGTATTAGAAAAGGGAATTTTTACTCAGCCATTCCTTTATAGCTTGACCGATAATTTTTTTACCTTCAATGTCAGGGTGAAGTCCGTCCGTCGATAGATCAGCCCTCAAAAAGCCCTCACTGTCCTCAAACTCAGCAGTAAGATCAATAAAATATTCCTGCCGCTTTATCCAATCACAAGCATATTTATAGTGAGTGTGCCAATCATAAGGCGGCGGCTCAATAAATTTGACGTGATTAATCAATCTCGGATTTACGGGCGTCGGAGTAACGAAAACGGGAATAATGTGATGCTCCTTGCACTTCTCAAGGAGAATTTTATAATTTGATACGGTGTGCCAGCCAAGAATATTACCTCTATAGTCGTTGACGCCGCCCATTATAATCAAAATCTTCGGAGCGAAGGGTAATACATCTGTATCGAAACGCTCAAGCATTTGATCTGTCGTGTCGCCACTCTTGCCAAGATTTTTAATAGGCTTGTCGCAGTAATTTTCCCAGTTGTAGAGTATCATTGAAGGCGGAACTGTGATCGCACCGCCGCCGTGAGTGATACTGTCGCCGAAGGCCGCAAATTTAACCGGAGCATTGACCTTGAAAGAAGTGGAGTCCGTCTCCTTAGACCATTCAGAAAGTGCAAAACCATATTTGGACATAGCCTTAACTCGCCAATAGTAGCTGCCGCCCTCATTGACAGGCTCAGGATCATAGAAATCATACACATCGTCTTCATCTTTGAGCCTGGTGGTGTATTCCCTCACCACTTCGCCATCTTTCAAGAGCTGCACTTGATAATAATCTGCATTGTGCTTGGGTACCCAAGAGTAAACGGGATAGAGCGGTGCATAATCCATTTTGTCAAATTCGGTGGTCGTTTTGACAACAGTGGGATTCGTTTCGGCCTCAATAATATTTATATCATCGCTGATAATATTATCGTCAAAATCCAGCGCAGTGACTTTAAATATCTTGTCCACACTGTTGACCGGCACTTCAATGCCGTTGATATAAGTTATGAGTTCTTCGCCCTCAACAGTAACCTTGTACTTGACAGCATGAGGCACAATCTTCCAAGATAATCTCAAAACAGTATAAGAAGGCTGCGGCGGCTCTTCTGCAAGCATTTCCTTTGTCTTTTCCTCCAAGGTATCACTTGCAACTGTTTCCGAAACTGATTCTGCTTCAGGGTTAGTCTGGTCTTCAAAATTTTCTTCAGTTTCAGAATCAGGTTGTTGTGTTGACTTCAAGTTTGACACCATTGTTTTGAGTGGAGAAGAAGAGCGGGAAGGCGGATCATCATCAGCTAAAGTCATCGCCGCTGTCATAAAGAAAATAAAAAACGTCAAAAGAAGTGACATCATCTTGATCATGCCAATTCCTCCCAACGTTTGTATAATTCGTCTATCTCTTTGATTTTGTTATCGTGATTTTCAGCAAGTTCCTTCAGTTTCGTCCCGTCAACAGCGTTGTTAATTTCATTTTCTATCATTTTCAATTCCATCTCTGCCATAAGAATTTGAGCTTCCAATTTTTCCGTTGATTGATTGCCGGTTGATTTTGCGGTTCTCTTATTTTGAGGTCTTGTCTTTGTTGATGATTCTGCCTTTGTATCATTTTGAGGCTTGCTTTTGACTGTTACCGGGTCTTCGCGGATAAATTCCACAACTCTGTTCGTGGCTTTTTCAAGTAAATATCTGTCGTGTGTGACGATTAAGAGCGTGCCGTCAAAGTCCTGCAGTGCTGCCTCTATAGCCTCTCTTGCCGGTAAGTCCAGGTGGTTTGTCGGCTCGTCAAGGATTAGGAAGTTTGCTCCCGTTAAGATGAGTTTAGCAAGAGCAACCCTCGTCTTCTCGCCGCCGGACATTGAGGCAATGGTCTTCGTTGCAACATCTGAATAAATCTCAAGCCTGGCAAGTTCAGATCGTGCCCGTTCAATGGTGATTCCAAATTCGTCTATGAGTTCATCAATCGGCGTGGCGTTGTCGTTAAGTTCTTCGTGTCCTTGAGAAAGGTAACCAATCTTGACGCGGTTGCCAATTTTTACATTACCGCTATCCGCTTTGAGATCACCAACGATTAACTTCAACAGAGTGGATTTACCAATACCGTTGCGTCCAATAAGCCCTACTCGTTCACTCTTGCGAATCTCAAGATTGAAATTATTGATTATATTCTTGAAATTGAGATTTTCAATAGTTAAAACTCTGTCCGCCGTCTCGGAAGTATCAGTCAAATTTAATTTCATCGTTTCATTTTGAGGCGGCTTTTCCAATCGTTCCATTCGATCAAGCATTGCCTGTCGGCTACGTGCACGCTTTGCCGTTGACGCTCTGACTTTGTTCCGTCGGACAAATTCCTCTAACTTGGCAATCTCTTCCTGCTGCTTTTCGTAAGCCTTCAACTCATATTCACGCCGCTCAGTCTTGAGTTTGATAAATTTATCGTAGTTGCCGACATATACATCAGCACGGCGATTTTCAAGATCAATAATCTTGTCAACACAATTCTGAAGAAAGTGTCGATCGTGAGTAACGGCGAGGACTGTGCCTTTGTAAGACTTGACAAAACTCTCAAGAAAGTCGATAGCATAAATATCAAGGTGGTTGGTCGGCTCGTCAAGAAGTAAAATTCTCGGCTCAGCGACAAGTGACTTAGCAAGGGCAATTTTGGCAGTCTCACCGCCACTAAACTCATTGGGATTTTTGGCAAGTTCTTTCTCAGTGAAACCTAATCCGAAGAGAATTTTTTTGACTTCAAACTCTTCAACTTCACCGCCGGAGAGCAATTCATCAAGCAAAGTGGTGCTTACAAACGTTGGGATTTGTTCAGCATAGCCCAAGTCTTCAGCATGAAAGCCGGTCACAATACCTTCATCAAATTCTTCAGTGCCTATAATGATTTTAATAAGTGTTGACTTGCCTGTGCCGTTTTTGCCGACAATTCCGACTTTCTCGCCATCGTTAATTCTAAAGTTGACTTCCGAAAAGAGCAGTCGATCAGCAAATGATTTTGAAAGATTTTCAACCAGTATCATATCATTACTTCAAAAAATGTGTGTAAATAACAATGCCGATAACACCCGGTACACCGAAGATACCGGCAATAAGGCTGTGAACAAGCGTTATTTTAATGCTTATAATGCCTATCCAGTTAATGACATAGAGCATCACCGCGCCAATAATTGCATTAATCACGAGTTTAAAAAGAAGCTGGAACGGCAGCACCATAATTTTGACTACAGCTACAATGATTATTATACCAATAACAGCACCAACGATAGATTCTATCGTATTCATCAATCAAAACTCCTTAACTTATGGTTTATCTGTTAATATACATTATCACATTTTTCTTAATTAGTAAATAGTATTTTATCATTTCTCTGATTGTGTTTCGCAAAATTAAGATATATTTTCGGCAAATATTTTATTCACATCTTGACAATCTGAAAAAAATATAGTATAGTATTGCTTGTCTGAAGCAGACAGGGGTATCGCCAAGTTGGTAAGGCACCAGACTCTGAATCTGGCATTCGTTGGTTCGAGTCCAGCTACCCCTGCCATTTTTATTTTGTTTTGTGATAATTACAAAAAATCTTGCAATTTAAAAATTTTGTGCTATAATAAAAAAAGTTCCGTGGAGACACGGTAACCTAAAGTTTTTTATATTTAAGGAGTTTTTTTAATGGCTTTTGAAGACAAGACAATCGTGTGCAAAGACTGTGGCAAGGAGTTTATCTTCAGTGCAGGCGAGCAAGAGTTTTATGCAGAGAAAGGTTTCGAGAATGAGCCAACGCGCTGCAGAGATTGCCGTGACAAGCGTCGCCGCAGTCGTGACGGAGCTGAAGGTCGTCAAATGTTTAAGGTCACCTGTGCTGATTGCGGCAAGGAGACTGAAGTACCGTTTGAGCCGAGAAATGATCGTCCGGTTTACTGCCGTGACTGCTTCAGCAAGCACCGTCCACCAAGGCGCGAGGCTTAATCATATAAAGTTGAAGTGGTCTTAGTAGAAGTTAAATATCAGTTGAAGTTAAACTCAAAAAGCCCGAGCAAATATCTCGGACTTTATTTTTTTGTGATCAACTCAACATCACAAGAATTGAAATCACTGACGGCAGCAAGGCTTTTTTGATAATCGGCGTTATCTTCAATTTGATGATCTGTTGTCGCGGCAGGATTATTAAATCTTGCTTGAATCGTGCATTGAGTTTGCGGAGGGCGTCCGGCTTGAGTTTGGAATCAGGCGCGAATTGAAGCAGAATGTATCCTTCACTGTCAGAGATAGAAGAGACGCGGAGCACTTTGGCATAGGATTTAATTAATGCAAGATCAACCAGGTTCTGTGCACTGGGTGGGAGCTGCCCGAATCTATCAATCAATTCGTCCTCAAAATCTTTGATCTCCTCCGCTGAATCAAGGCTGGCAAGACGTTGGTAAAACAACAGCTTAATATGGGCATCAGGAATATAATCATCATCAAAGAAAGCATTTACTTTAAACGACAGATTTGGATTAAATGTCTCTTTTTTATCCTCAATGGCGGGAGTATCAGTGATCTTGTTATCATTTGACCTGTTGCCGCGACGTTTATTTATAGCGTCCTGCAGAAGTTGAGTATACATAGCAAAACCAACACCTGCAATGTGTCCGTGCTGCTGAGCACCAAGGAGATTGCCGGCACCGCGAATTTGCAAGTCACGCAAGGCAATATTAAACGAAGAACCAAGCTGTGCGAAGTCCTTGATAGCTTGCAGACGCTTTTCTGCTGCCTCAGTGAGTACTTTGTCACGGTGAAACATAAAATATGCAAAGGCAAGACGATTCGATCTGCCGACACGCCCTCTGAGCTGATAGAGTTGCGAAAGACCGAAATAATCAGCATTATAGACAATCAATGTGTTGGCGTTAGAAATATCAAGCCCGTTTTCAATAATGCTGGTCGTCAAAAGTATATCGAAGGCACCGTTGTAGAAGTCAATCATAATCTTTTCAAGAAGTTCAGCCGCCATTTGACCATGAGCCGTCATAATCCTGGCATCAGGCACAAGATTTTGAAGACGCTCACGCATTATATCAATAGTTTCAATTCGATTGTAGACGAAGAATACTTGACCCTTGCGGTTGAGTTCGCGCCTGATGGCACTGGTGATAGTATTGTCGCCGTCCTCGACAACATAAGTCTGGACTGGGAATCTCTCCGCCGGTGCAGTCTCAATAACGCTTAAATCTCTGGCACCGACCATAGACAT
The DNA here is from genome assembly GCA_905233325.1 of uncultured Selenomonadaceae bacterium. Classification (GTDB taxonomy): domain Bacteria; phylum Bacillota; class Negativicutes; order Selenomonadales; family Selenomonadaceae; genus Quinella. The sequence continues at coordinate 4,812 of CAJODU010000006.1, read as the reverse complement.
ATGGAGCGAGCGTGGAATAGGGGTTGCACTGAGTGAGAGGACATCAACGCCGGAGGCAAGGTCGCGGAATTTATCCTTCTGCTTGACGCCGAAACGCTGCTCTTCGTCAATGATGAGCAAGCCCAAGTCCTTAAAGACAACTTTGTTGGTGTTGAGGATTGCATGAGTGCCAATCAGAATATCAAGATGACCGGCTTTGAGACGCTTGAGAGTGTCCGTCTGCTCACTCGACGAACGGAAACGACTCAATAAGTCCACAGAAGGCAGGAAGTTCTCAAAACGCTTGCTAAAAGTCAAATAGTGCTGATAAGCCAAAACAGTCGTCGGAACGAGGACAGCTACCTGTTTGCCGTTCATCGCTGCCTTAAATGCTGCACGAATTGCAATCTCCGTCTTGCCGAATCCCACGTCACCGCAAATCAAGCGATCCATAGGCTTATTATCTTCCATATCAGCCTTGACTTCGGCAAGGGTGCGGGCTTGGTCGGGAGTCAGCTCAAATTCACAGGCATCTTCAAATTCAATTTGAAGGGCATCGTCCGGTGCAAAGGCAAATCCCGACGCATCGCCGCGCCTTGCATATATGTCAATCAATTTTTCGGCAATGTCCTCAACGGCAGCCTTTGCCTTGGATTTGGCACGCGTCCAATCGGCAGTGTTGAGACGCGAAAGACGCGGGACTGTATCACCGACGGCTATGTATTTGTGAATGGCGTCAAGCTGATCCGTCGGAAGGAAGATTTTGTCGTCACCTTTGTATTGAATGTGTACATAGTCGCGGGTAGAGCCGGCAACCTCCATTGAAATAACGCCGAGAAATTTACCTATTCCATGAGTCTCATGGACAACATAATCACCAACATTAATATCTGAGAAAAAATCTAAGGCGTTTTTTTTGGACTTCGGCGGGATTTTTCGATAAGTGTGCCTTGAGGCTATCCAGCGTTGAATATAGGGATTTTTTAAGATTATGTTGGAATTGAAGTCAATCGTTTGAATATCCGTATCAGTGATATATTGACCGACAGAAAGGGCGATATTGCTGCCTTTAGCCAAAATATCAAAAGTAATGATATTTGCCTCTTGATTTTCAGCTTGAATTTGCTCAATGTTTTCAGTTATATACTTGGGTTCATCAAGGACAACAAGCCCGTCATTAAAATATTCAAGGAGCGAGACAGATTTATCTGCAGGCACATCAACCGGCAAGATTGTAATTTCCTTTGTATTCTGTGAAGAGCGTTTAGAATCAATATCAAAAATCCGCATAGTCTCAATGAGGTTATCGAAAAATTCTATCCTAATCGGTGCGTTGCAATTAATAGGAAAGACATCGACAATACCGCCGCGAACGGCAAAATATCCGACACTTTCCACCTCACTGCTGCGCTGATAGCCGAAGTCAGTCAGCTTGCTTACAAATTCCTCACGTTCAAGAGTGTCATCAACTTTGACAGTAAATCTAAACTTTTGGAAAGTCTCCGGCGGAACAACAGGATTGACGATAGCGGCGGCAGTTGCGATAATAACAGTCTTTTCACGCCGCTCCAGCATATCCAATATCCTAATTCGTTCAGCATAGAGATTTAAAGATTTTGCCGCTGCATCAAATTCCAAAAAATCCAGCTCCGGCAGTATCTTAACGGGCATATCAGACAATAAAACCTTTAAATCCTCGTGCCAAAGGTTGAGACTGTGCTGATTCGGAGTAATTATTACAGCGGGCTTATTTTGAAGGATTGCAACAAAAACGGCGGCCTTGAGCGTGTCAGCAAGACCGTTAATATTTAATTTGTCGCCCGATTTAATATAACGGGCAATTTGTTTGACAGTTTTGTCTTTGAGTAATGTATCTAAAATCGTATTCATATATTTATTTTACACAATATCACTATCAAATAGATCGAGATTAATATCACGAATGGAATTGACGATCTCGTTTGCGAGGGTTAAATCTTGATTGCCGCTGTGCGGACTGCGAAAACCTATGCAATAGCAATGAGCGGCGTGACCGGCAACAATACCGTTGTGTGAATCCTCAAGAACGACGCAATCCGTGGGCAATGCTCCGACGGATTTAGCGGCGGCGAGATAGATGTCCGGCGCAGGTTTTGATTTTTCGACTTGACGACCGCTTACAAATGCTTTAAAATACTTTTTGATGTCAAGGCGAGTGACAAAAGTCTCTATCAATTCAGGTGAACTTGATGAGGCAATAGCTGTCGGAATATTTTTTGACTGCAGAGCTTGCAGAAGTTCGGGAATACCGTCAATAGGCTTGAGGTCATAGGCATCAAGAATATTTTTGAAATCGATTTTAATAAATTCACACGCCTCTGCAAGCGGAATATCAACGCCGCGTTTTTTTGAAATGGAAGTCAAAAATCCTTCAGACAAAATTCCGGTGTAATTTGCAAGTTCCTCGTCAGTTGTCTTGATACCATATCTTGCAAGCGTGGCATGGCGGCCGGCAAAGTGGATAGGCTCACTGTCAACGAGTACACCGTCCATATCAAACAGCATAGCTTTAAATTTTTTCATCAATTACTCCTCCATAAAAATTTTCAATAGGTTAAGTATACCACATTTTTTTGCAAATCACAAAATTTTTAGTTAATATCTAGATTAGAAGGCTCGCAACAGTTTAAAAATTTCTTATAAAAAATTGCAAAACAATATTAATTGCTGATTGTCGGCTATTTAATCTATGGCAAGATAGTCGACAATATTTTCAAGCCGACAGATGCCCCTACTCCTGCCATTACTAAGGCTGATGGTGTAGACTTTATTGCTCTGCCGACTTGGAAGGTCTTTATGATCCAGCTCCTTAATATTGCCGGTCTGGGGCCGATCTTTGGTGCACTTGCCGGAGCACTTTGGGGACCTGTTGTCTACATTTGGATTGTCTGCGGCACTATCTTTGCCGGCGGCGTTCACGATTACCTCTCCGGCATGATCTCACTTCGCGAGGGCGGCAAGTCTCTGCCTGAGATTGTCGGTGAGTATCTGGGTGAAACAACGCTGATGATTATGCGAATATTCCTTGTGCTTTTGATGATTCTTGTCGGCACGGTCTTTACGGTCGGACCTGCAGGTCTCTTGAAAATGCTCACCGGCGTTGATGTCACCACTTTGCTGTTGATAATCCTCTTTTACTACTTCCTAGCCACTCTCCTGCCGATTGACAAGCTCATTGGCCGCCTCTATCCTATTTTCGGCGTCTGTTTCATCATTATGGCGATTGGCGTTATGGGTGGAATGATGTTCAATTCAAACGTCACAATGCCTGAAATGCAACTTACAAACCTCTACCCTGCCGAAGGTGCCGACAAATTACCGATATGGCCTTTGATGTTCATTACTGTGGCTTGCGGTGCTATTTCCGGTTTCCATGCAACTCAATCACCCATGATGGCACGCTGCCTCAAGTCCGAGAGATTGGCAAGACCTGTCTTTTACGGTGCTATGGTTTGTGAGGGGATTATTGGCCTTATCTGGGCGGCGGCTGGTATAACTTTCTATGAGTCAACCGGTGGACTCGCGGCTGCGCTTTCCGCTGACGGTCCCGGAGCGGTCGTCCATGCTATCTGCAATGGCTTCATGGGTGGCGGAATTGGTGTCGCTCTTGCAATGATAGGCGTTGTCGTCTGTCCTATAACTTCCGGCGATACTGCTTTAAGATGTGCTCGCCTCATTCTTGCAGATTGGCTTGGAATGGCACAGGAAAAGATTAAAAATCGCCTTATCCTAGCTTTGCCCATTATCGTAATTGCAGGTATAATCACACAACTTGACTTCAATGTCATTTGGCGTTACTTTGCATGGCTCAATCAATCACTTGCAACCATTGTCCTCTGGACGGGTGCGGTGTATATGTACATGATGAAACCTGAATCTAAATCTTACTTGCTTGCAATGATTCCGGCGATCTTTATGTCAATAGTCACATTCACCTATATCCTCCAGGCTAAAGAGGGATTGCAACTTTCAACAATGATTTCCTACCCTGCGGGTATTGTCTTTGCGATAGGTTGCTTGATTCTTTGCCTCAAGACACGAATGATTAAACATCACACCGCTCACTGAGCGATTTCATCACTTCACAATATAGCTAAAAGCCGCCTTAACGACTTCATCAGGCACGTCACTAACGACGCTGACTTTACCTATAGAATCCATCAATACCCAGTTAATCCTGCCGTTGATGGTTTTTTTGTCCCTGAAAATAGCATTGAACATATGGTCAATATCACAATTTGCGGCTTTCGAGACCATTCCCAGCTTGTCGATGAGGGCTTGCAGCCTATTGAATGTCGAATCATCTATCCTGCCGAGGCTTTTGCTGATGTGAGCAGCACCAATCATTCCGATTGCGACCGCCTCTCCGTGAGTATACTTGGAATAGCCGGTTGCCTCTTCGATTGCGTGAGCCATAGTATGCCCAAAATTCAAAATCCTGCGGAGACCGCCTTCCTTTTCGTCTTTGCTGACAACGTCCGCCTTGATCTCACAAGAACGAGCAATCACATGCTCCATGACATCATTTTCAAGAGCCGGAATTTTATAGGCATTATCTTCAAGGTATTTGAAGAGTGCGGGATCACTGATAACGCCATACTTGACAATCTCACCGAGACCGGAGGCAATCTCACGGGACAGCAGAGTATTCAACTTATCAATGTCAATAAATACAGCCTTGGGTTGATAGAAGGCACCAATCAGATTTTTTCCGAGCTGATGATTGACCGCAACCTTACCGCCGACGCTTGAATCAACCTGTGCTAGCAAGCTGGTAGGAATCTGAACGAAGGG
>CAJODU010000005.1 GCA_905233325.1 uncultured Selenomonadaceae bacterium | reverse complement strand
AGCGACTTTAACTTCAACAGAGCCGTTACCGGTGCAGGTGGTTGAAGCAGTAATATCAATAATAGTTGGGGTGCCGCCGATACTTTGAAGTTCAAATTCAGCACTTTCTTCAGATTTTGTGTATTGAGCATTAGTCGAAACGCAATTAAAAGATATTTTAGCAGTTGGCAAAACAGAGGCACCTGCAGGGGCTTTCAATGCAATAATAGGATAAATCTGCTTGTTGCACCAACTTTGAATACTAGTTACAGCAGCTAATTCAGTGGCAGTGTTGCCATTTTCTAAAATATCTTCGACGTCGTCAGAGCCGGAATAAGCAACAGGGACACCATTGACAAATTTATAAAGAGCGTCATCAACTTTGAAAAGAAAACGGCGCAAAGTTCCTGTCGGTTCGACACCACCGACGACAATGCCTGTAATATCAGTTTGATTGGTAGTATCAATAGGTTGTTGAGCTTCTAATTTAGCTTGGGCAGAAAAAGCAAAAGTATCATGCCCAAGACGCATAGTATTTTTAGGTAAGAGACTCATGAAAAACGTCCTCCTTATTAAACGGTCAAGCCTGAAGTATTAGGACTTACAAAGTTATTGGCATAGACAAAGGCAAAACCTGAACAGCCGCCGGCATTACCACGAGTTCCGGCGTCACCGTTGCCGCCATCGCCGGCACGATAATAACCACCACCGCCAGCACCTGATCCGGCGTGACCGCTGCCGCTGCAATTAGCACCACCACCACCGCCGCCATAACCGGCACCGCCATTGCCGCCCATATAGCTTGTAGTATTGAGGCGAGTACCACCTGCACCACCTGTTGAAATAGCATGAAGGCAGAAATTATTAATAGTATTGGCAATAATGAGAACATGAGCTCCGTCTTTAGCATAGATGCCGGTGCGACTGCCAGGATTGTAATTCATAGCACCGCCCATACCTACATTTTGACCAAAGTCGCTACAACTTGATTTTGTGCCGTTGCTTCCTCTATAACCTCCACCTGCACCACCTGCACCAGGGTTTCTGTTCCCAGTACCATTACATCCTTTGCCGCCGGTTTCAACACCGGAGTAAGTTGCCCCTATTCTTGAACTTGTATTCAAAGTAAGAGTATTGGCAAGAATGAAAACTGAGCCATGACCTGTACCGAGAGGCAATCTGTCAGAATCCTGAGCATTACCAATTTGAGCAAGGCCATTAGTACCATAAGCATTTCCGCCGCCTTTGTTTTCGACGTTCAAATAACCATTGGATAGATTGAAAGTATTTTTAACGGCAACAGCAAGGATACCGCCTGTAGAACCATTCCAAGCCTGAGTAGAAGAATGATTATTACTCATGGTGAGATTGTTGAATTGAGCAATAGAAACAATTTGAACATCATAAGAGGCAAGGGGAACGGTAAACATAGAGGAATCAAGAGTAAGAATACTGCCGTTATCGTTAAGCACCTTGGCAATGATAAATTTACCTAACAGGTCAATAGCTGTGTTGGTCTTGTTTTTTGAAATGTGTATCATTACTAAAGAATTAGTAGTAATTTGAGCTAAACCGTTGGTAGTTTTGCCGGTATATGAAATTTTTCTACCATCGGCAGAGATAGCAGTGACTTTAGCGTAATTGTTGAATTGAGCAGCCAAGTTAGAAATATCACCGAGGGAACCCTCGCCAAAAGATTTAATATTCATGCTAGACATAAGACGCTGAGGCTTGCTGATACAATCATAAGCATAAAGCCCTTCATCATTTCGGAGTTTAGTCTCGCTTGCAATATAACATCTGCCAAGGCCTTGACCAGCAGTTGAGCCGGTGTTTCTGTATTTGCTGATCAGTCTCACGTCAAAACCTGTGATAGCCTCAGCAGCAATGAGAATAGTGCTGCCGCCTATATTAGTATAGCCGCTGGGGACGGAAACACTATCACTGGCACCGCGGCAATATTGGACGCCGTAAGTAGTAAGGGAGCCGATTCTGCTTGCAGTGTTACGGATAGCAACATTTTTTGCGATAATGAAAGTAGCCCCATCGCCGGCATTGAGCAAAAATCTATCAGCAGTGATAGAATTTTCCCAACCTGAATATTTATTGACATCTTGCTGACCGTTGCCGTTGGTCTCCTGTGACAAGAGCGGTCGCCAAGATTTATTTGCAACAGGAATACCTTTTTCGGTTAAGCTGATAGAACCGCCGTTGAAAGTCAAAGTGCCGCTACATTTGATGGCAATGATCCCGCCATGATAAGCAGCAGCACTGTAAGCATTGGGTTGAAGGGTTGTGCCTGAGTTAAGGGTTAAGTCAGTGAAACTGGCAATGGTAATCGCCTGAACGTAGTATTTAGAGAGGGAGGCGGTCGGTAAAATTTTGGTGAAATCGCCGGTAACAGTCAAGGTGCCGTTATTATTGGCAGTGATAGTAGTTACCATATACTTACCAAGATAAGTATTTTCGCCGTTTGAAGCAGAAACGTGAACTAAAATTTCAGTGCCGGCAGTAAAATTTTCATAGCCGCCGGTGATCATGGTAGAAGTATTAATAGTAATGGTATTGGTGGTGTAGCCTGTCACGCGGGCTGAAGAATTAATAGTAGCTGCAGGTGCAGTTACTGCTCCGTTAGTACCGGCACCATAACCACCGATAGCAGAAACATCAAAAGACATAAAACATCACCTCATGAATTAGCAAGAGTAAAGAAACCATCAGCGGTAAAAGCATAATCGCCTTCAAGTCTGAAGGAATCAGCATTTCTTTGAGTAGTTTCAAGTGCTAAATTAGTAGCAACATTAGCACTGACACCGCGCCAAACTAAAGAGGGCTGATAAGCCATACCTTTTTGATCGCCGGAGCCATAAGCAATACCCTCTGAAATGAGGGCAGTTGTGCGATAAAGATAAGTCTTTGTCAAGTCGTAAGTTTCAACAAGATTATCTTCAGTCAGAATACGATAAATAGCACCATTGCGAATGATAGAGCGAACTTGAATGTATTCTTGTCTCACACCGTCTGAGATCCAATAGTGACCGCCGGCAATGATACCGGCATCATCTTCTAAGTCAATGGAATTAGAACCGGCGACAGCACTTTTGACAGCTTTAACGTAAGTATCAACCATATCAGGATTAGCAAAATCCTCAGTAATAATCAAATTACAATCTGGGGCTGATTCTTGACTGGCAAGCATTTCAAGAGCAAGGTTGCCGTATTCGCGTTCAAGCTGATTGACTCTTGACGTCAAAAGAGGAATAGCACTGGCATCATCACCAAGTATTTGAGTTTTGAGATTAGCAACGGGAATTTTGTGCAAATGATTATCCTCTGCCGCTGCCCAAACCTCTGTAGTAGCAGTAATATCCCCCATATGATTAGGAATATTGGGGTGAGGATTGCTGCTATATACATGGGTCTCAAATTCATTTTGCGAAACATAAGCTAAATTTGCGTCAATAACTGCCGTGATTTGTTCGCATTGATCAACGACGCAAACAAAAATAGCCGTGGTGTCCACGACTTGACTGCCATTTCCGGCAGGTATATAACCGGCTTGATCACCGTTGTTGAGATAACTGTATAATACTTCATTGCCGGTCTCGGTATCCTCGGCAAAAATACCATACTCACGGGTGAAAAATCCCTGAAGCAATCCTTCATTCTTTTGCTGGGCTTTGATTGTGACAGTCCCGTCACCTGTCAATTTACATTCCGCAATAGGAATGTCTTTTACATGATGTTTAAGCTCCGTCAGTGCAAAAATATCATCATTTTCAAAGTCGATACTACCGTCACCCACAGCTACTCTGGTAAAGTGAACGCCTTGACCGGTCATAGCTTTAGCAAGCAAATTGCGACCGGCATAGGTTAAATAAATAACGCCTTTTTCTGCCAAAATTCTCACTCCTTATATTTTTTGTAAGTTTCGATACGTTGAACAAAGGCAAGAGAGCCGCCAATATAACCGATTGTATTATCAGCACAATCATTAGCCGGCGACATTGATAATTTAGTGAAATCTGCTTTTGTGAGCAAAATATTATTTCTAAATAAATATTCTTCTTTTTGCTTGTAGTCTGAAATTTCTTGACCGTGTGTAAATTCACGATAAGCCCCGCCGAAATGTTCAGCAGTCCTGTAAATTTGTTCACGCTTGATAATCCAAGGCTGAGGCGGACTATCCGGCACATCACCATTTAGGTAGGTTTTTGAGCCTAAAGTAATTTTAGCCGCTCCAACGAAAGAGCCATCATCTCTATAAATATCGACGGTAGAAGGCTTCATTGTATGGATACTTCTTTGATAAGAGCCGCCACCGAACATTTCAGCCATTCTGTAAATTTGAATATCGTTGACGTGAATAATTTCTGGTGCTTTAGCCTTATCGCCGTTGATGTATTTGAAATCACCAATAATAGCATTTAGGCCGCCAAAGAATCTGTCAGTTGTATATCTATAGACATTTTCTTTAGTAGGATAATAAGTCTTAAAGCCTAAAATAGCCATAGCAGAGCCGACATTTAGAGGCTTTATCTGTTTATCAAGAATTTGCGGATTGTGTTGAATCTCATTGAAAACTACAGAGCCGCCGCCAAAATATTCTTTGTTGTTATAAAGTTCTTCAACGGGTATAATCTCAACTTGAAGTTCTCCTTCACGAACCATAGCCTTGTCAACGATAAGCACGCCAACCATAGCAGTGGAGAGTTTATCAATTTGTGATAAATCTTCGGGGTCGCAAAGAAAAGTGAAATTGCCCGCTTGTTGGAGATAAGCCCCAACATATTTATTGAGAGTCTTATACAATAATTTTTCAGTAATATTTGAGGAAGTATTACCAACAGTAATGAAATTGCTGCCGAAAAATCTTTTAGTAGAGACGCGATCAGCTCCGCCGCCAAAAGGATATTGATTAAAACCAATCTTTGCAAACAAGGTGCCTAAATAATGATTGACTTTGTTGTTATCATAATAGGTGTAATCATCATCTGATTGTTTACGAGGCGTAATATCAAATTGAAAACTATCAAGTGCAGACCTGACATTTTTTACGCCGTCAATAGCTTTATAAAGCTCATCTAAACCGGAGCTGTTTTGCCTAAACTCACCGACTTCAACTTTAAAGAGATAAGGATCACCATTATATTCAAACCATTCATCAATGTGAGAATATCCAAAAAACATTTTTAAAGTTTTTTCGACGGCGTATTTTGTGCCTTTGAGCCTGTGAATTTCGATAGAGCTTTTAACAAGTTCCCGTTTAGATGCTAAAGGTAAAGAAGTATCAAAGTTTTCAACGTGCATTTGAAAACCTAAATAATTGATTAAATCTTCGTCAAGATTGTCAACATTAGGATAAATCAATAATTTCAGAATAAGAGCATCAATTTTGTGTAAGAAATGATCTGAAACCTGAGCAAGTTGATTAACATTTTCATCATTGATACTGGGGGGCAACTTTTGAGAAATGAAATAATCTTTCAGAGAAATACTCATTCTTGTTCACGTCCCAGCATGGTGACTGATACATTGTTAGCAATGGCAAGCTCAAAGACATCAAGCGGAGTGAAAACAGGAGAATTGACAATCACCCGTTTCACGCCTGAAACAGCTTTAATATAAGCAATTAATTCAGAATCATTAATATCTCTGCCGAGTTTAGATTTTTGCCAAGTAATAAAATTATCAACAGCAGCCGCAACATTTGAACTGACAATAGTGGCGTCTGCATCATCTTCAATGTAATAGGAAATATCTAAATCAAAATGAACAATGGCAGGAGCCTCAACTGAAACATTATCAGTAAAAGGTCTGATTTTATCGGCTGATAAGTGCTCTTTGACTTTATCAATAATTTCAGAACCAGGAATCTCACCATTTTTGAGTAAGGGAACAACCTTAACGCAGCCAGGAGCAGATCTACTAACAGCAACGTCAATAATGAGAGAATTGACACTTTTTGTATGAAAGATATAAGCACCGCTTGAACCTGCACAACTAAAACCTTCTGGGGCTTCAAAAGTTCTTTCACGCAAAGAAGCATCATCTTCAATGGCACTGCCGCCTTGTGATTTTGTAATATTAGACATAGACTTGACATAAGCAATAGGATCAACAATTCTGCTAATCTCACCGATAGCAAAATCATTACCAATAGTGCCGGTATCAGTGCAAGAGGCGACAACAGTGGAGGAAGTATCCCCTGCGGGAATAATTAAATCTTCATTTGTAGCAAAGAATAAATCTTTTTGAGGTGATACCCGTGTACCAGCAGGAATAATAGTTACCTGTTCCCTGACAGTTGACAAGTCCACTTTGAGTGTAGTCATAGCAGGTTGAGCGGAAATCCTTGTCACCCCCCACCAAGCGGCTAAATTATCAAGATTATCACCGGTAGAGTATTTTAAAAGATTTTGACGGCCTGTTTCGTTGATTTTGTTGATTAGCAGCATAATGAATGCAACAATGAAAAAAATAAAAAGGCGAATGGGATCACCTTTTGAAAGAGTTCTTCCTGTAATTTCAGTGTATTTAGCAAATACAGCGGTCTCGACTTCTTCTTTAGAGACATTGACGAAATCAATGTCAGGTAAATCAGCTACTTTCAAGATATCACCTCACTTTCAGTTCAGCCATTGATGATAAATTTCAATTGCTAAATTGGCCATCATATTAGGAGGAACGCACATACCACATATAAATTGCGCTTGTTTGTTACAGAAATCATAATCCTGAGGAAAAGAAGAGCAATTAATAAAATCGCCGACAGATAGACGTTTTTTATCATTTGCTCGTATATGTATACCACTTGAAACAATAGTAAAAGCAACTCTATTATCCCAATAGATCATATTGGAAAAATTATTTTCTTTGTTTTCAGTGCGTTTTACAATATCACCGATACACATATCAGTCGGTAATAAAAATTCCAATCTTTTAGTTGTTATTTTTTTTATTAAAGGTTTACCATCTTTAGTTCTGACTTTGCCAAAGGGTATTAAATCACTGTGAAAATCTAATTTTAATTTTGGATAATGTTGATTATTAGCAATAAAAAATACTCTTTCTCTAACTTGTGGCACATCCATCAATGCAGCGTTCAATTGAAACATTTGTAAATTATAGCCTAATTGATGAAAACGGTGAATAATTTCATTGACGTAACCTTTTGCATTACCTTTTATAATCCCTGTAACATTTTCAGCAATAATAATTTTTGGGCGTAATTTTTCAATGGTATCAAGAAAAACGAAAAATAAATCATCAAGTCTTTGAAGTTTTTGACCTTCTTGAAATTTTTTATATTTATTCCAGCCTTCCTCGCGGTTGCCAACCATTGAAAAAGGAGTACAAGGCGGGGAACCGTCTAAAATATCAAGATTGTATAATTCCGCAGGTAGATTATCAAGTTTATTAAAATCGCGAATATCCATATTAAAATTGAATTTAGGATTAAGGTTTTTGATATATATTTTATTAATTTTTGGATCAAGTTCAAGGTTGCCAATAACATCAAAACCAGCTCGCTTATATCCCATACTTGAACCGCCGCCGCAACTAAACATACTGAAAACCTTAATATTTTTGTCGGGAGGTTTTAGGTCTTTGAGATACCATTTCCAATTAAACATTTCTTTTTCTCCTGATTAAATCTAAATCCGCAAAGAGGACATTTACAACTAAATTTATCATCTGCAAAATCATTTAAATCAAGCTCTTTACAGCTTTTAATGATTTGCACGGGGGGGGGGGTATGTTTGTTCATTCAAGGATTTTCACCTCCACTTTAGGGATTAGCTTTCCAGATACATCTGCTTCAAAGTCAATTTTCTGCACTTGTACACGCGGCTCGTATTTTTTCAAACATTGGATAATTTCCTGAGAAAGTTTAGCTTTAGCTTGAAGAATCGGCATATCGACAACGTCACCGCTAATACCAATATCACGGGCAAGAGGAATTTGCCATTTGAGTGTAGAGATAAGACATCTGACATTTTGAATAATTTCCTCGACAACAGTCTCCGGTTCAAAATTAATCGCTAAATTTTGGTCAGTGCTTATGATGTAATTAGCCATTAGAATAACCACCCTAAAATCTCTTTTAGATCATCAAATTCAGTTTCGATAGTGTTGCTGTCATCGTATTCAGTCAAGCTCAATTCCGGCTCGGAATGTATCAAAACAGCACCATTATAAAAATTGTTGCTTTCTCTGATACTGTCAAGTCGCCAATAATTGTTAGTAATGGGTGTAGAATTAATAACCAATGGCAATACAATCCCAGTATCTCGAATATTCCTCAAGATTTTTAATTGTTCTTCGGGATCAACGCCGTGATTTATATCAAGAATGATTTTGAATTTTATTTTCTCTAATTCGGGACCAGCAAATTGAGAAGTAGGTTTGTGTAAAATGAGATTGTGATCATTCCACCTTGAACCGGCTTCCCGCTCAAAATTAGAGGGAGTCAACATAAAATCTTGGTTGACAGAGAAAACGACATCGCCAAAATAACCGATATAAGCCAAAAATTACCCCCCAATCTCAACAGTCTCAGTGCCACTGATATGCTGTCCGCTCTGCCCGCAACCTTGGCAAATAGTTGAGTGACCGACAAGTGCTGCCGGTTGCCCGTCGAAAAAAACAAAAGCACTACCGTCAGTAGATTTAAAAATTCCTCCATGAGGACAATTAGAAGATCCGCTGTCACCGCTCCTATGAGCTGCCATACCATCAATAAAAACTGTGGGAGAGCCTGAAATATTTCTGCCATTCCTTGAATGGGGACAGCATTTTGAGCCAATATCGCACATTCCTGTTGTATAATCATTGATTCTAGTTGCTAAAGGCATTTTAACCGCTCCGATCAATTCTGACTTGACTGCCGACAGTGATTAAAAAATTTTTAGCGGCGTGTAACTCAACGTCACCATTTTTGTTGAAACGCAAATAACTGCCATTCTCCATGATTAAGCTGATAGAATCGTTATCAGTTTCGGTAGGGAGATTTTCATCATTATAAAAACCGCCAAAAACAAAACCATCGCCGATACCTTTACCGCCGGCGTTAGGTAATTGAAAAACCACAACTTGTTCATTGATTTTTGGCATACGAAAGAATTTATTGCCTAAAACACAAAGCTGAATAACAGGCAATTCAGCACTAACTTTATCATCTCTATCTGGGCGTTTTACTCTAACAGTTCCTGCTGTTTCACCATAAGAAGTGACAATTCCAACATAATAGAATTCTTCAAGGTTAGTATCCATTTAAGCACTTCCTCACTTCAACGGTAGTTTTAAATTCATTGCCGGATATATTGTGATTGACTTTTGATATGATGTACTTGCCTGAAAACTTGCCGAAATTCCTAATATCAAGAGTAGCACCGGCGGCAAAATTGAAATTGCCGATAGTTGTAAAACTGCCTGTAGTTTTGTCTTTATTCTTTTCGCGAAGTTTCTTTTTGGCGAGGCGTTGAGCTTCGGCCTCATCTTTGACTTGCTGACTGATATGCAAAATCTTTTTTGTATCGGCAGGAGTATCTGGTGCGGAAAACTCACCAATGATAGTCTCTTTCTTTTTGCTTTGCTGTGTTTTGACTATGCACTTATGATAAGTATCGCGGGTCTTTTGTCTGAAATTCCAATCAGAAATCCAAGTCAAAATAATTTCCTTACCGCCATGAGGATCACTGCCGGGTTTGTAGACAGTGATCAGCGGCTCCTTTTGCTCATATTTGTATTCGTCGAAGATGATTAATTGTTCTGGCGTGACTTTGAGGCTTAAACCGTGATTTTGACAAAGTTTTAACAAAAATTCAAGGTCGGGTTGATTAGCTTGTTCAATATGATCAATTTCGGGATTTTCATCACAATCAAGCAAAAGTGAAAGATTATTTCTAGAGGCAATATCTTCGGCAATTTTTCTGAAAGTGACTTTTTCCCAAGAGAAATTCTTTTTTTCGCTACGGAGGGAACTATTCCCGACAACAGAAACAGCTTTAATTTGAACAGTGGAGGGCATGCCATTACAGGTGACCTCATCAATTTCAAACTTGCCAAGATGTACTATAACCTCACCATCATCAAGAGTAATTCTATTAAAGATATGAACAGTTACATCAAGGATATTACCCTCATCATCAGGCAACCAGCTATTTAACCAAATTCCGGCACGATCTTCAAGGGATATAGTTAAATCATCGGCTTTGCCGTCCATATTATCGGTGTAATCCATACTAACAAAAAATTTAGATATATCCTCTGAAATATCAACAGTTCTTCCATTTTCGGCGGCAGTAAATTTAATTTCCAACCAAGCTCGCCTAGATAATTTACCGTTAGAGGGCAAGTCAGCTAGCCATTTAGCAGGGAAATCCAAACTCATTGCAACATCAACAGCCTAGCTTTAAATTTTTGCCGCCACCTTTTACCTTTGAAATGCACAGCAACAAAATCCTTAAAAATTTCTTCAACAATTTCAGTGACACTATTCATCAGTGAAAAAGCCAAGACCCTCAAATGAGTTGAATTGTAATGCATACGCAACATATCAGCAATATAGTTGACATCGTTTTCGTTTGTTATGATTTTGTCGAAAGGGAAGAAGGTGCTATTGATTTTCTGCTTGCAATATTTGTCAAGATACATAAAACTGACATAGTAAAGATATTTTAATTTATTCAATTTTTTTTACCTCCGGCGTCAATTCTTGAATTAATTTTCGTTCTCTTGCCAAAATTTCAAGGTTTTCAATGTAATCAGTGCCGTTAATCTCCATAGCCTCTTGTTCGTGTGTCGATAAACCTAACAATAACCTTTTTTCAGCCCCCTGCACTTCTTTGACAGGATCAAGCAATGAAGTAGTAGGTCCGAAAAATTCAGCCTCACTCCACAACATTCTTTTGAGAGGATCGTCAAAAAAAGCAGGAGCGTCAATCCTGCCGAGAGCAACGGCCTCACACAAAAAGGCATCATAAACAGGTTTGCAGAAATCTCTGATAAACCAAGTGCGGCGCAGTCTAAATTCATCGTAAGCCTGAAGAAGAGCTGCTCTGCTGGCACTGTAACTAGATTGAAAAGTCTTCATTAAAACTTCATAAGGTAAACCAAGAGCTGCGCCCATCTGTTTTGACAAATGAGTGACAAATAAATCGAAAGTTGATAAATTTCTTCCTGCGTCAATAGCCTCAACACCAACACCAGGAGGCAAGGCACTGACAGTACCGGCACCAAGCCTGTAATCGGCAGGATTGACAACAGGAGCAGTCGGATCACGCTGCTCATCATCATCATAAGCAGAGGGAAGAATATCTTCAAGCTGATTAACTTTTGACGGTGTCCCTGTAAAAAAAATGGTAAAAAAACTCTTGATAATAGCTGAAGTCAATTCCGCTGAAGTATACCGTGTAACCTGCTTTAGCGTTTCGATAACAGGAGCAAGATAAGGAACGCCACGATATTGAGAGGCACGAGTATCATGGGCAATCTGCAAGATATTAGGCATACCGCTTGAATTGCCATAAGCCTTGACCCTTACCCATTCGGCAGTTCTGTCAATATCAGCAATATCATTGGGGACTTTGTTGGAAATCCAAAACGCCACAATAGCCCCATCTTTATCTACTTCCACACCGTTGATTATTCTATTGCCATTCGGCAGAATTGATTCAACATGCAGAGGAATAGAAAATACAGCTCCACTATTTTGAGGATTGCTTACTCTGTTGGCTTCTAGCAGTTGAAGTCGTAAAGTGTAGGGATTGCGGGGCGTTGAAGGCTTTCGGCGAAACACGCAAAAAGAATCTCCTTGCGTTAAATATGTGTAGTATGCAATATATTGGAGGTCGCCAAAAGAGTTACGGCGATAAAAATCACAATCGGGAGTATTCGCCCAAAGGTTGAATTCACAGGCAGTCTTCTTTGACCATTCTCGTGATTGTTCGGGTGTCATTCCTAACAATTTATAATTCAATCGAGGAAAAACCTTCAAACCGGCACCAACGGTAGACCTTGCAGATGTTGTGATAGCCGCTGCACCGAGTGGAGAATTGATAGCTAAATCGGCCGCTCTATTCCTCAAAGTATCTAAATTCATATCAATATCAGATTTTGAGGAAAGAAGTTGCGGCATATAGGATTTTAAGACGTTATTGGAAAGAGAGGCACCACCGTGAGAATATCCACTATTTTTGATTATAATTTTTTGGTCTTTGACGGCAGGAGCTCTCGCTTTTTTCTGTTTTTTACTCATGATTAAACTCTTTCAACCAGATTAGCCGCGAAAAGTTCAAAGAGGTCATCGGGAATCTGATTAAGATAATTATCATCGGCGCGAATGATGATAGTGCCGTTCTCGGCGTCTATCATAATCTCACCTTCTTTGAATTTCTTGACGTACAAATCAGTATCAAGTTTAAAACCAAAAACTTTGAGACGGTTGACATCTTTAACTTTCAACATAGAAAGAACCTCCTAATAATCCATCATAACAACACGGCGGGTATAACCTTTCGGCTTGCCTTCAAGTGTTTCAACTTCATCTTGAAGGATTTCAATCATTTTGGTAATTTCTGCCAGATTAGCACGAGTCAAATTCCTATTGCCTATCTGATAGCTTTGAGCACCCGCAAGTATCGCTTGCTCGGCCGCTATATATAAATCCAACCGGTTTCTGGCTATCTCTAATCTTGTCATTTTTGCTATTATGCCGCCTCCTGTCTTTTTCTTTCTTAATAAATTCCAGTAGAATAATCATATATATGCAATGTTCTGTAATACGTTGATCACGAATCAATATAAACATTGCCTCCGTGTCGCCGTAAGTACTTCTAAAATCTGCAATATCGAGAGGAATATTGAAAAAGGAAAACATCATTAAAAAAAATAGAATATACCATATGAGCAAAAAAGAGTTAGATTTGAGCCATTGCATAAGAACACTCCCATTAAAATAGCCGGATAAATTCCGGCTTGCAGATTTTTCTATATGTGGTATAATAAATTTGCATAAATTCGTGGCGGCATTTGTGTCGCTTTTTATTTTAGGCCAACAATTTGAGATAATCCTCTATATAGAAATTGTCCAAGGAATCACCCCAGCAAGCGATTATTGTTTTGAATTTGACTTCCCTTGCAAGGTCGATAAACCCCTTTTTTTCAGCTTCTTTGACAAAATTATAGATTGAATTGATCGCCTTCCTGTTGCCAATTTTTTCAGAATAGGCAATAGTGCAAACAATTTTGTAAAGAATAATATCTGCAGGATTTTCCGACTCTGCTTTTTTTATTTCGATTTTTTGAAGAACTTCTTCAAGTTTAGAATAAATCATTTCTTCGCCGGAATAAATCCCATAGAGCGGCAAATCAGTATTTTTAAACATTTTGCTGGAAGTGTTGAGCTGCACTACGGTGACATTCAATCCTGTTTGAAAATATTCCTTTTTAGCATATTTGATTGCTTCCCTAACATCATCAAAATATGGAGTCAAGCCGTCCTCATCAAGGTTGAGAATATTATCTTCATTGTCATCATAGACTTCAACCGTAAAATCTTCAAAATCAATCGGAGTATTTTCGGGTGTCAAGATACTTTCGTCAAAAAGGTCGAAATTGCTATCAGCGTTGAGCGTTTCACCTTTAAAAAGATTTTTAACCGTCTCAACACCATCAATGCAATGGATAAAACTTTGATGATACATACGCCCGTCAATTTCTTCAACCACCAAAATGGTATCAAAGTATTCAGTGATTTTGCGTTCAATTACTCTGTAGAAGTTTTTATTTTTGTAGACTTTGCCTACTTCAAAACGAATGATACCTGCAAAATCTTCTTCAGACTGAAGAGCAACTTCTTGGGCTTCCGGACTGACGATATAATCTTCTATTTTCGCTTCAATCTGTTTTTCTTCAGCCTCATCGGTGATTGCGTCGTTGGCATAAAAAAGTACATAATCTCCATTGCAAATAAATTCAGCTTTCTCATCTTCATAAATCTTTTTGCGACTCTGAACCATTCCACCAAGCATTCCTTGATATTCGATTGTGATTGTCTTTGCTGTGCGTTTGACTACCGTATAAACCAAGCCGCGATTGATTGTTTGTCCTACCTCAAAATGTACTATTTCTTTCTTTGCTTCCATTTCGTTTGTCTTTGTCATTTGTAATTCCTCCTATGCACGTCGCACAAAACATTATATAACTTTTACGGTTATATAATAACATATAAAGTTATATAATGTCAAGTATTTTTATAACTTTTTTTGTTGACATATAACATTAACAGTTATAAAATTATTCTTGAGGTGATATAAATGAATGATAATTTAACTCAAAGAACCTTGATAGAACAAATAAAATTTATTATTAAACAGAAAAAAATTACAATAACAAATTTAGCAGACGAATTTAACAAACTTCAGAATACTAATTATGTACAATCAAGTTTTTCAAGAAAATTAAATAAAGGAAACTTTAATTTAAATGAATTGCAGCGATTGGGAGATATTCTTGGATTTGAAGTAGAATTAAAATTAAAAGCAGAATGATCATCTTTTCCAAGGAGGAAGGATAGAGGCTAAGGTTTTCTTTTCTACTTCGGGACAGATAATTTCAACACCCGCCGAAAATTCCACTATATCTGAATATTGTTGATTAGCTTTGAGCAGGTCTGTCAAATATTCTTCACTACCATAAACCTTTTTAGCAATAATATCCCATTCATCACCTTGAATAGTGTAATATACTTTAGGCACTGAAAGACACCCTCCTTGCTTGAATATCTCTTTCCTTTAAAATTCTATCAACATCATTTTTGAGATTACGTCTCTGTTCGTCAAGGAGAGCCTTCAACTGTTCCAGAGAATTATCATTGACGTTGCCGGTGATATTTATGGTCGGATTATACTCTATGGTGATACTGGCACCTTCAGATATAGAAGGGGCAGCGGCAACAGGGCTTGCCGTGTCAAAATCATCATTTTCTGTAGAATTTGACATAACAATGGCCTCTGCAGGAGTGATCGGTTGATTTTGAGCGATAGAAATATCAGTTGAAGATATACTTTGTGTAATTGCTAATTTTTCCAACTGTGTTTGTAAAAGCTCTCTCTGCTCGGCAATTTTATCAACTCTAACTAAAGAATCAGAGCCATAGCCAAAATTTCTAATTGTACTTTGATAATTATTGAGGCTATCAGTCGCCATTGAAGGAAGTGGTGACTGATTTTGTATGTTGGTGACCGTTGAGAATTGCTCTTTGAGATTAGGCGGTGCAGACATTGCAGTTGAAACTTCCCCAGGATAGACACCCAACATTGCGCCTGTTTGTTGCCATAACTCAATGGCACGACGCGAATTGTCAATAGGTATTGCCGCTTCAGGTGATTTTTCTGCAAAGGTTGTCAAAAATTCACCTTTAGGGTAAATACCTCCGCGGAAGTTGGCCGCTGGCTTGGCACCTGCAGAGACCGCCGCACTTGCAGCACTTGACGCCGCTGATTGAATAGCACTAACTGCCGATTGTGCTGCTGTAGCTAAATTCTGTATGGCCGTTGCAGCTGAAGAACTACCTGAAGATAGAGCTTGTAAGCTGCTATTAGTTGAAGTAAGTGCATTATTGAAAGTTGACAGTGCTGTACTTGCCATAGTTAAGATTTGCTGAAGTTGTTGCAATGCAGAATTAGCCGCTGTTAATTGGGTGGTGTTGTTTGTCAATTCAGCATTATTAGTTGTTAAAGTAGCACCTTGCTGAGTTAGTGCAGGGTTGAGAGTCAGAATATTAGTATTGAGTTGAGTCATTGATTCGCCGGTCAGCTGCATTGCTGTCTGCACTTGTTGAAATGCCTCACCAACTGCAGGAACATTAGCCGTGAGTTGCTGCATACCCTCCCCGACTGTACTCATACTTTGATTGATTGTTTCAGTATTTTGGCCGTTTTGCTGGACAGCGGAGGCCGCCTGTTGAGAGGCGTCGCCTAATTGCTGTACTTGCATAACGGCCTGAGACGTTTCAGCAGGAGGAGCCTGTGATGTTACCTGAGCCGTTTTTAACATTGCTTGATCTCCGGCTTGTCCGTTTTGCCAAGCCGTTCTAGCATTTTCGTGTTCTACAACTGCCTTGACATCGCCGCCAAATACACCCTTGACCATATCAATGACGTTGCCGATAGTATCGCCAATACCGCCAAATAAAGACTTAACAGTATTGACAAATCCCTCAACAATAGCAGTGCCAGCATCGCAAAGACCTTTCCAAGCAGTTGACCAATCTCCGGCAAGCACACCCGTGATAAAAGTTGTGATACCGCCAAAAATGCTAATCAACATACTCACGAAATTAGCGGCTGTGGTGATAACGGTTGCCAATATTCCTGCAATTCCTGTCAACAATGTTGCAAATGCACCAATTAAAACAGAAATTATACTTTGACTGCCGCCGATTGAATTAGTCAATATTGAAAATGATTCTTTTACCTTATCTATTGCAGGTTGAATTGTTGTCCACGCTTGCTGAAATGCTCCGCTGATGGTGTTCCATAGCATTTGGAAAAATGGCGCAACTGTTGACCAATTTGAATAAATCAGATAAGCCGCCACTCCTATTGCCGCCGCTATTGCTATAATTGGCAACATAGATATGGTAAGCGATAATGCAGACCCACCAGCGGCCAACATAGCCGCGCCAAAACTCCTGATAGCTGTTCCGGCTGAAGATAATGCACTAGTGACCGACATTGAAGTAATAGCCGTTACCACTCTTAACCTCATGGCATTTGCACTTGCAACTACACCTAACATTGAAACCTTCATTGATGTCATTGCCGCTATGAAACTTGCCCTCATACCTGCAAGGGATAATCCATTCAGCATTGCATAATTCGCCGCCATTTTTGCTCTAAATCCTGAAAAGATAGTGCCGCTTAATATGGTTTGTGAGCTTAATGCCGCCATTGCCGCACTAATTGTTGCTATTGCCGCAGTTATTCCCGCTGAAATTGCCCCAAAACCCGCCACTGCAACAGCCAACGCAACAAAAGCGGCTACAGTTCCGCCGATTGCCGCCGCAATTTGAGGATTCTGCTGGATCCATTGTGCCATTGAGGATAAAAGCGGGGTTATTCCACTTTCTACAACATTTCGTAATGATCCCAAAAATGCTTGACCAAAATTAATTTGCACTGCGTCAACTGCCGATCCTAATGCTATCATAGCACCGCGGGCATCATCATTCATTGTATCTGCCATTTGTTTAGCATAGCCGTCACAATCTCGCAAGGCGTCCCTGTACTTTTGAAAAGCCTCAGGACCTGCTTCAAGGATATTTACCCAACCGCTTGCTGCATTTGCACCGAAAATAGCACCAACCGCCGCTAATTTTTCTTCACGACCAAGCCCTGCCATTTTAGTTGATAATTGCGTCAAGACTTGATTCATCTTGTCAGCAGGAGAGGCATTTTCATCAATTTCTATTCCGTATGCTTTCATAGCCGCTTGAGCCTCCATAGCCTGAGCGGTTGCATCTGACATACTTATTCCCAAAGCCTCCATTTCTTTTGAGGCTTTTTTAGGAGGTCCCGACAATCTCAATAAACCCATTCTTAAAGCTGTACCTGCCATTGAGCCTTTAATACCTGCATTGCCCATAATCATAGTCATTGCCGCGGTATCTTCAAGGCTTGCACCATAAGCGGCTGCAACCGGAGCGGCATATTTCATGGTTTCACCGAGACTTTCAAGGTTGACATTGGAATTACTCATTGCATAAGCATAAACGTCCATAAAATGAGCAGAAGCCTCAACTTGCCTATCAAGATTTTTGCCCGCCCTCACCATTTGACCAGCCGTTAATCCCATCGCCGTCATGTTATCCGAAATGACGTCTGCAGTTCTTGCTAAATCGCTGCCACTTGCCGCCGCTAAATTCAACATACCGGGCATAGCATTTGTTATTTGTGTAGTTTTCCAGCCCGCCATCCCCAGGAAACTCATTGCCTCGGCTGATTGTGTCATCGTGAATTGGGTTGTTGCTCCTAATTCTTTTGCTTGTGCTGTCAATCGCGCCATATCTGTGCGTACTTGTTCGAGATTGCCATTTCTGATATTTTCGCCTTGCGTTAAAGCCTTAACTTTGCTCATTGCGTGTTCAAAGTCCATTGCCTTTTCTATCGCACCGGAAAAGGGCGTCATAACAGACTGAGCCATTGCAACTGTGCCGCTGAAATTATTGCTGGCATTATTAAAGTCAAATTGTGCTTGAGATTGATTCTGCCTAGCTTGCTGCAATCGTGCTTGAGCTTGAGCCTGTCTCTGCATTTCAGCGGTTGCCTGTGCTATCTGTGTTTGCAACCTCATTTGAGATGCACCAAAATTTTGAGTTGAATAACCTGCCGCGCTCAATGAAGATTGTAACTGTCTCATTGTTGACAGTTGGCTTGTCATTGAAGTGCCAAGACCTTTAGCGTCTGCCTTTGCCTTATTAAAAGCATTGCCAAGCCGTTGAAGTTCACTCTCTGCCTGTCTTACTCCTGAAGAAAGAGTTTTAAATTCATTTTGAGCAGATTTAGTTGCCGCCTTTGCCTGTTGCAGGGCTTGACTTATCTGTTTAATTTGATTTTGCAGTGATTTATAGGCTTCGTCTTGTTTTGACTTGCCTGATTTTTCCATTTCAGCCTTAATTGCCTTCAATCCTGCCAACTTGGTTTTCAGTTGGTCGGTTGTTCGTTGAGATTGCTCAAAACTGACTTTTAATTCCTGCTGCTTGGCTTTCAGTTGAGATATAGTTTGTTGCGCCTGTTGGTATTGAGTGCCTAACTCTTTGACTTTTGCCTTAGCCTCGGTGAATTGTTGATTATTGGAAGTCTGAGAGCGCATCAAGGTCTTATATTGCTCTGATTGCTCTTGCAGCGTTTTCAATCCGCCAAGTCGATCCGTCAAGGCCATCTGTTCTTGTAGATATTTATTGCCGCCGCCGGTATTTGATATCTTTTGAGTTTGCCGCATCTTGTTAGCTAAATCGCCATACTTGCCTTCAAGCGTTTTTGCTTGTTGAAGGGCTTTCCTCAATGATTCGGGATATGATGATTCAAGTTTTCCTTTAATTTGAAGGGCTAATTCCAATACACGACCTGCCACGCTCTCACCTCCTGTGTCTGTTTTGTTTTGCTTTGATTTTTTCTATTTCCTTGCTCTCTCGCTTAATCTCTGCATTAGTGATTTTTATCCACTCATGAAACTCATCAAGCGGCAAGTCCAAAAAATAATTTATGGGTGTTTTGGTGTACTTTGCCAGCCTCATTGCAGAGAGTCTGAAATTTTGGATTTGCCCACATTGTTTAAAAAACGGCTTGCCCTCTGACAAACCGCTACAAAATCGGGACCTGCCAGAGCAAGTACATCATCATATCTGATACCTGCTGCCTTTGCTCCGACAATCGCCTGAAATGTCATTGACAAACTGGGAATTAGCATATCCGGTTCTTCTTGTTTTGCTGCTTTTGCACAAAGAAGAAGAACCCTGCCATTGATTTTGTCAAAGTCAAATACCAGCGTGTCAATATCATTGCCGTCTTTGCCTTTGATTGGTTTAATTAATTTGATCACATCATCATCATCAATGATTTTTACTTCATTCGTCACTTCAGTGACTGCCATTTCTGTATCACTCATTTTTGAAACCTCCAATTAACTTAATCCAATATTTTTGCGAACTGTTGTCAGCTTATCAACACCGTTGACCTTGAATACTGAATTGTATTTATCAATTTCAAGGACTGTTTTATTGTCAACTTCATATTTCAGATAGGTTGTCTCAATAGTTGTTGAGGCATCGGTGCTGTTCATTGCCTCTATTGTGCCGCCTTCATAGTTTTTACAGCGGCCTTTAGCCGTAACCTTGAATTGTTGATGGACATATTCGCTCTTTGAGGCGTCCCATTGCTGAATATCAGCACAAGCCTCAAGGGAAGCGGCAGCCCCGCCGACTAATCCCAATGCTTTAGCCGTCGGAACTCTCCAATTTACCGTCAACTCTATACTTTCAAAGTGACCTTCAATAGGGGCAGAGACCTCACCGGTGAGACCCATTCCGCTGATATCAACAGTTTTTGTACTGAGACCGCCTATCTCCAGGCTGGTTGCTCCTACCCAATCATCTTTGCCGTTGGTATACACTCTCCAATTTGTGATCGCCTCCGGCACTATATTTGAGAATCGCTGTATATTAAATCTCATTAGCCTTCGCCTCCACCTGAAATGCTCTGAAGAAGATTTGTATATGATGATACATCATATTCTACCACTTCTTCAATCTCCTGAGCCGGCACCGGCGGTGTCATTGTTACATGAAGTCGCAGCTTACCGGCAAGTAAATCTGTCAACGGATTTTCGTCTTCATAGAATTGGACATCTGCCGCTAACAAATACCCTCTTGCTACAAGGCTATTCAATCTGATTCTTTCATTGTCGACAAGTGAGCGGACAACGCGAGGAATAAGCGGCTGATCAACATATTGCCAATAATTCTGAATGAAAGTACGACGCTGCCAATCAAACATTCTACGGCAGCAAATAAAAATATCCTTCGGGTCTGAACTTGAAGGATAAATCGCTGTATAATTGCCCCAGATTTTAAATCCACCGCTGAAATTCAAGCCTGTTACTATTCCTTGATAGTTCAAAGTATTGGCTTGATCAACTGCTAAAAGTACTTCTGTCCCGTCTTTCAAACAAAGGCCGGTTGCTTGCATTGTATGATTAGATGGTGACATATACGGTACATCGCCATTTTCAGCGTCCATAGCAGCAATCACACCCAAAAGGTGAGTCGACATATGGAAAATCATATCACCATTACGGACACACGGCCAGCATACTATCTGATTTGCAGCGGTGTATCCGTTTGTACTTTTCCACGCATAGGCATCGCTGTATTTTTTCACCTGCGTTGTATCTATATCCACCAAGGCTATGCACGGGAAAATCGTGCTGACTTTTTCGGCCTTTGCTTTCATTACCGCTGCAACTGTTGGATTTTCACTCCAACCCGGCGCGGCTATCATTCCAGGCACTAAGCCAAATTGTGTGTATACCATATCTATGAGTTCAAGGCCTTTGACAGCCCCATCGCTGTTCACGCCGCCGATCACATCTGTATAAGTCACCGCCGCCGGATTGATTTTTGTGTAGGAAATATAGATTGAAGTTGCATTAGCAAGGTTACCCTCTTCAATTATACTTATTACCGCCTTGCCCTCCGAATTATACGCCGCCGTATAATCAATATTGCGGACTGCCGCCACAGTTGTATAGGAATTTGTCTTCACTATAAAACTGTCAAGGAGTGCGCTGTCATTTATTTCTACTTCATTATCTTTGACATCGTAACTTTGCCCTGATACTGAAGTCCTATGAGTAGCGGGATCAAGTACATTGATAAATACTACCGGCCGTGCTCCATACAGCTTAAACTCTGAAAACATTGCCTCACAAAGTTCATAATTCTGCCAATCATCGCTATAACCAAGAGCAGCTGCCGCCTCATCAAAATTATTGCAAAGTACAGCTTTATTGACATAGGTCGCAGGATTTTCTGTCAAATGTACAGGTGCTCTACCTATCACCACCGGCAAGGCCGCCGTTGTCTGTATTGCAGCACGATTAACTATTGATGTGCCTGTCGCCATCATCGCACTTATCAAACTGTCTGTTGATTTCTCTGTTGCTCTGATTCCGTGAAATGCCACTAGTTATCACCTCTTGTTGCTTTTTCGTAAAATGTATTTAATTTTGAACCTTTGTGCTTAAGTTCCGCCAGAGACTCATTTAATTTGTCAACTGACACAAACAAATGCTTGTAAATATTATGATTGACATATTCGACCGGCACTCCGTCTATAAAAATGCAAAAATTTTTGAGGATTGTGCCTTTCTTTGTCGGTCCCAAATATATTACTGATTTTGCATTAGTTCTAATCATGATCGTTACCTCGTAAATTGATTGATATATTTATCGTTGGACGGCTGTGAAATGTTGATTGAAAATTGTAATACCGACCACCAATACGGAAAGGGTTGCTCATCAGGGATTGTAATATCAAAGCTATTTTCTTTTAAATCTATCTGCCAGCGATTTTTAATAGGATTATTTGTCAGCAAATTAAATCTGATTGCCTCTGTCAAATGATACAGGCTTTCACTGCCCAACTCCATATCATCATCAAAAGTCAACACATAGATTGCTACATTTACCGTTGAGGTCTTTTCACCATCTACTACATCTGTGACTCTGACTGCTATGCTCGGACAGCGTTTCCAAGCGTCTTTTACTTTGTCGATTTTCGGCAAAAAGCCGGCGTAAATTCGCCCACT
>CAJODU010000004.1 GCA_905233325.1 uncultured Selenomonadaceae bacterium | reverse complement strand
CACTGAAGTCTCCAAAGGCGGCAATTTGCCCCAGACCGTCCGCCAGTATCTCATCAAGGGCGTGATTCCTCATTCCGCCAAAAATTCTCAAAGTCTCATAATGAGCGGACTCGTGCCTGAGCCGCAACTTATGAGATTTTTTTAACCATTCTTCGGCATTTAAATTTAATTTTTCAGCCGGAACATTGCTGTAAGGAGCAAAGTTGAGCAGAATTACACGGTGACGATAGATCCCCTCTGCTTTAGTCTGCATAGTGAAGGCGTTGACGGTGACAGGATATTTGCGAACCTCGTCCTTACCGTTGAGCAGAGCGACCATTTGACAAAAATCGTCGTGGTTAGCAGTCGTGATGACAGGCAACCTGCCGCCTAAAGTTTGAGCAAATTCGATTTTCAAGGCTGATGTGTTATTCCAGACAAATTTATCAGTCGGAATGTTGAACTGTCGATTGAGGAAGGTTAAAACCTCATCTCCTGTACCTTCCTTCCACTGTGATACAAAATCCTCGTCAGGCATCGGTAGTGGCGTCAAAGGTTTTGGCGTATCGTAACAATGTGCCAGATATTCCTCAGCAGTCAGTAATTCCTGCATAGTTTACAACCTCGCTTTTTTGATTGATCGTGCCTCTCTGCTTCGTTAAGCCATTCAGTATAGCGAAGGCAAAAGACATTCCCCAATTAAAAATTCTTATATTCTGCAGCCAGCTTTTTAAAGAGCGGCAGAGATTTCTCAATGGTTTCCGTCTTGATACAGTAAGCTGCGCGGAAATAGCCGGGGCAACCGAAGTCCTTGCCAGGCACCAGCAGCAGATCATACTTCTTCGCACGCTCGCAGAAAGCATAATCATCATCTTCAAGGCACTTCGGGAAGAGATAGAAGGCTCCCTGCGGCTTATTGCAAGTAAAACCGGCGTCAATCAAGCCGTTGTAGAGCAGCTCTGCATTCTTGCGATAGATTGTAATATCAGACGGCTTACCTGCACACTTGGCAATTACCAACTGCCAAAGTGAAGGGGCATTGACGTGGGTGAGTACTCTGGCGGCTCCGGCAATCGCTCCGTAAATCTTGCCAAAATCCTCAATCTCATCAGGCACGACAATATAGCCGATACGCTCACCTGGCAGAGAGAAGGACTTGCTGTAGGAGTAGCACACCAGAGTATTGTCGTAGTATTTCGGAACATAGGGGACGTCAACATCATAGGCAATCTCGCGATAGGGTTCATCGCTGATGATGAATATCGGGTGTTTGAACTCTGCGGACTTCTTGCGGAGAATGTCAGAAAGTATAGTGATAGTCTCCTCGCTGTAGACGGCACCGCTCGGATTGTTGGGCGAGTTGATGATAACCGCCTTCGTGTGGACGTTGACGGCCTTCTCGAACTCTTCAAAGTTGATCTGGAAGTCGGGAATCTGTGCAGGAATAACAACCAGCTTGCCGCCAACGCTCTCGACAAAACATTTATATTCGGGGAAGTATGGTGCAAAGGTGATAAATTCGTCGTGAGTCTCGCAGAGTGCCTTGAATGAGATTGTGATAGCCGCGGCGGCACCGGCAGTGATGAAGAGATTTTTGCCGGCGAAGTTCGTGCCGAATCTCTCGTTGATACTTTTGGCGAGCGTCTCACGGACTTGAGGATTGCCCGGTGCAACAGTGTAGCCGTGGACGGCAGTCGGTTCCATTGTATTCAGAATATCAATAATAGCGTCCTTGATAAATTGTGGCGTGGGGACGTTGGGATTGCCGAGACTGAAATCATAAATATTATCCTCACCGACTTCAGCGGCACGCTTCCTGCCAAATTCAAAAATAGTGCGGATTGTCGACTTCTTGGTTCCCAACTCATACATTTTATCGTTTACCATAAAATTTTCACCTCTCAAAAAATTTGTATTGATTATACCACAAAAAAAGCCTCCGTGCAAAATTTATTGACATTAAAGTGCAAAGATATTAAAATCAAGGTAATCAATATTTTTTGGACGGTGACTATGGTGAAAAGGGTATATTATGAGCCTGAATATGTCAGCAAGTTTGTCTGTGACGGACCTTCCTGCAAGGCTGCTTGCTGTAAGGACTGGCAGATAGAAATAGACATCAAGGCTGCCAACCGATATAGGGAGCGTAACTCAAATATTGCAGACTTCAAAGATGGCAAGTACTATATAAATCTCGATGGCAATAATACCTGCCCATTCTTGACTGAGCAGTGCTTGTGCGGGTTGCAGCTTTCTGAGGGGGAGCCTTTCCTATCTGGCACTTGCCGAACTTTTCCGCGCCGAACTTATTTTATTGATGAGTTCTGCGTGAGGACTTTGTCGCTGGCTTGTCCTATCGCTGCCAAGCTGGCCTTGAGCGAACAGATTAAATTCAAAACCACCGAGACCGATGACGAGACTGATGTCTACAATCCCAATATACCCGACGATCTCCTGGATTATCTGCTTGAAGTCCAGGCCGCCGCCGTTCACATTCTCCAAAAAAGGCAGCTAAGTATAAATCAACGCTTGATTATTCTGGGTTTTTACCTTGATCGTCTTGAAGAGATAATCAACGCCGACAAGTTGGAAGAGATAGACAATCTCTGTGCATTGTATCGAAGTGAAGGCTTTTTTGATAATCAAGTGCCGAAAATGCTGAAAAGTATTCAATATGATCAATCTGCTTATGAAAAAATTATGCTTGAAGTTTTCGCGAAGGCGGATATAATAATCAAGCCGAATCTTGAAGCGAGGCAAAAAAATAGCGAGATACTTGAAAACTATCTCGTCAATGAATTTTTCGGGAATACCTATCCTTGGCGGACAAAAGGGGCAATCAGTCAAAATTACGGTCTCTTTGTTCTGACTTACAAAATCCTTGAGGCGTTGATAGGTGAGGGTGATCCCATTGAGGTGGTCACTTGGTTCAGCAGGAATATAGATCACGATGTTGAGTACTACCGCTGGCTGCAGACGAAAGCCGGCCTTGATATACTCAAGATAATGAAAATTCTGCACAACGAAATTCAATTAAAGTGAAATTTAGAAAACTTCAAAGGAGCGTTTAAGCAAATGAAACACGTCTTATCAGTCTATGTTGAAAATCAACCAGGTGTGTTGGTGAGGGTGGCAAGTATGTTCAGTCGACGAGAATTTAATATTGACAGCCTCTCCGTCGGTGTGACGCAATCGCCTGAGTTCTCACGCATTACTGTAGTTGTTCACGGTGATTCGGGTCTGGTTGAGCAGATGATTAAGCAACTTGAAAAAATGCCCGTAGTTAAAGCAGTCCAGCGGCTTGACGCCTCAATCGCCGTCACACGCGGAATGACATTGATAAAAGTATCTGCCGACGACAACAACAGGCTTGACGTGCTGAAAATGGCGGAACTCTTCCGTGCTCACGTTGTAGATGTTCAGGCAACAACTTTGATATTTGAGATAACCGGCGGGGACGATAAAATCACCGCTTTCACTCGACTGCTCCAGCCTTATGGTATTATGGAAGTAATTCGCACAGGATTGATTGCCCTTGAACGCGGCGAAAATACCATTCACAAGCAGCTTGACAAGGACAGAGAATTTTATGGCAAAAATCTGCTTTAAAATATTTTGCAATTATAATTCATCAATTTCATCATCAGCAGTAACTTTTTGAAGTTTTATGTCTGCCATAGAGTCAGCACCGAATTTGTCAACCATTGCCTGAGCTATCACAAAGGCCGCCATAGCCTCACCAACGACAGCCGCCGCCTCCACTGCACAGGTATCGCTGCGTTCTTTGCAAGCCATAACCTGCCGCCTGGTATCAAGGGTGATAGATTTAAGCGGTTTCATAAGAGTTGGAATAGGTTTCATCACAGCACGAATGACAATATCCTCACCGTTGCTCATTCCGCCTTCAATCCCACCTGCGCGGTTAGTCTCGCGGTATATATGATCATCAAGATCGCTGAAAATCTCATCATGCACTTGAGAGCCGAATAAATTGGCACATTCAAAACCAAGCCCTATTTCCACACCTTTGATAGCTTGAATGGACATAAACGCCATTGCCAGCTTTGCATCAAGTTTGCGATCCCATTGAATGTGACTGCCAAGACCTACGGGTACGCCTTTAACCGTGATTTCAAAGACACCGCCGAGAGTATCACCCTTAGACTTAGCCTCGTCAATTTTGACCTTCATTGCCTCGTAGTCGTCAACAATGCCGCCAATTTTGGTGACTTTGCCGGTGATTGTGATTCCGCATGCTTTTAGAAATTCCTTGCAAACGCCGCCGACAGCCACCCGCATAGTAGTTTCACGAGCACTGGAGCGTTCCAAAATATCGCGGGCGTCGGAGCGGTTGTATTTTATCGCACCGCTTAAATCAGCGTGACCCGGTCTTACCGCCGTGACTTTCTCGCCTTTAGGTTCGCCGAAGATTGCCATTTTCTCCTGCCAGTTTTCCCAGTCGCGATTTTTTACAACCAAAGTTATAGGAGAGCCGATAGTCTCACCAAATCTGACACCGCTGACTATTTCAACTTTGTCGCTCTCGATTTTCATTCTGCCGCCGCGCCCGTAGCCTTGCTGACGTCTGAATAAATCATTGTCGATTGCCTCTTTATCAATCTTGACTCCTGCGGGTATACCTTCCAATATTGCCGTAAGCTGCGGACCATGAGATTCTCCGGCAGTCATAAATCTTAACTTCGACAAAATATCACCTTCCACCTTAAAAATTTTCAATTTCAAAAATTCTTGATTCAATTATATAATCATTTTTAGAAAATTTCAACAAAAAAAGCAGATTATCTGCTTTAAATTGATAGATTGTGCCTCTCAAGTACAACGAAGACAAAAAATATTCCCAACTAAAATAATCAGATAGGATTTTTTGATATTATGTTTTACATTAAGAAAATTGACGACGTCATCTTTGCAAGAATCAATGGAAAGTCTTATAAAGACGACTGCACTATTCCGATTGAGGATTTAAGATATTTGCACATTCTTCACAAAGATTTAGAGAAAAAGACCCACGAAGGCGAAATGATCTGCAATTTCTACATTGCCGAGGAGCTGCTGGATATTTTCCAAAATCTCTACAAAGCCGATTATCCGATTGAAAGAGTACGCTTGATTGATGAATACGAATCAGACGATGAGAAGTCAATGCTTGCCAATAACTCCTCCTGTTTCAATTTTCGCCTGATCTCTCACACCAATATCATCTCTAAGCACGGGCTGGGTCTGGCGGTCGATATTAACCCGCTCTATAATCCATATATCAAGGAAGTTGACGGCAAGAGGATTTTGGAGCCGGCTGCCGCTGAAGAATATGTCGACAGGAGCAGAAGTTTTCCTTATAAAATCGAGGAGAATGATCTATGCTGTAAGCTGTTTACGGAACACGGCTTTGAGTGGGGCGGCAACTGTTGGGATAATCGAAAAGATTATCAACATTTCGCCATTCCTGATGATATTGTGGCGAAACTATATTAAATTACGACCTCTTCAACAAGTTTGACACCATGTCTGATACATTCATCGCAGGAACAAAGAACTTTGCCGGTATCAATACCTTTAATTTCTCGGCAAGTTATTGCTCCGACACGCTTTTTAAAATTTGTAATGAGCTGTTTTGATATTTTCATTGTTGAGGCTTTTGAATCGGGAGCCTCAAGGTTGGCTGTGCTGTTTTTGAGACCGGCAATCATAACCGCCCCAGAAAGTGCTCCGCAAACACCTTCCATTGTACCTATACCCGCTCCAAAACCTTCCGTTGCTGCGAAGAGTATTTCCTTGGGAATATTGACTTCCTCGGAAAAGACACAAGCAACTGACTGAGCACAGTTGTATTTTTTTGCGTGCATCTCAATAGCTGATTCTTGTTTTGTCATTTTCAAACATCAATCCATAATTTCTATTTCACTGAAGAAAATGGCAATTTCCCTCTTAGCATTTTCGGGGCTGTCAGAGGCGTGGACAGCATTTTTAGTTACACTGTCCGCGTAGAGTTTTCTGATTGTCCCCTCTGCCGCCTTCTCAGGATTCGTTGCACCGTTGACTTCACGGACTCTTGCAATAACATTCTCACCGGTGAGTACCATTGCCACGAGTGGAGCAGCAGTCATAAATTCAACAAGATCCTTGTAAAAAGGTTTACCGATATGTTCTGCATAATGTTTTGCGGCAATTTCCTCAGTCATCTTCATCAACTTCATAGCGGCGATTTTAAAGCCTTCCTTTTCGTAATGCTTAATAATATCGCCGATATGATTGTTTGCAATAGCATCAGGTTTAATCAATACCAAAGTTCTTTCCATTTTAAATACCTCACTCTTGAGAATTATTCAAATTTCTAAATTCATCATCATAATTTTTTGCACATTCAAAATAGTGCAAAGCAGATTCACGAAGAGCCTCAAGCTCGTCTTCACGAATGGCACGGATAATCTTGGCAGGGTTGCCGTAAACAAGGCAGTTGTTAGGGATTTTCTTATGCTGCGTCAGAAGTGTACCGGCACCTATTATGCAGTTGTCACCAATTTCAGAATAGCCCAGAACGATCGATCCCATACCAATCAGGCAGTTATTTCCGATTGAGCGGCAATGTATAATACAGTTGTGACCTACAGTCACATAGTTGCCGAGCTCCGTCGGTGCATCACCCATAACGTGGATTGTAGTGTTGTCCTGAATGTTGGTGAAAGCTCCTATCTTGACCGGCTGAAAATCGCCACGGACAGTTGCTCCGAACCAAATACTTGAGCCGGTGCCAATCGTCACATCGCCGACAACAGAGGCAGTCGGTGCAATAAACACCCCATTTGCAATTTTGGGTGCCATTCCCTTGTAAGGCAGTACAAATCTATCCATAGAAAATCCCCTCCTCAACCTATTTTATCAATTATCTATAATTAATTTTGATTAATTTTTTATACCGTGAATTTCCTCAGCAAGCCGTCTCAAAGACTCAACAGTACGAACGCCGGGAGTAATTTCTGAAAGTTTCACCTTTATAAAATGATTCTCGCGGACGGCAGTCACACTTTGAAGTTGTGGATTTTCCTTAATGGTAGCGACTTTTTGCCGGAAGTCCTCATCATTACGGACACCGTTGCTGTAATCTGCAATAATTATATATTCAGGATCAGCCGCGACGACACTTTCCCAGCTCGTTGCCGCCCACGTCTTATCAACACCGGCATTTTCCATAACATTTTCAGCACCGATGAGTTTCAAAATATTTGTAGTGTAGCCTTTGAAGGCGGTGAAGGGCTGTCCGTCGCTGGAATCATAGATGAATACTTTCTTCTTCGGCAGATCCTTGATCTTTTCCTGCGTGGATTTTAACATTTCTTTTTGAGCATCAACCCAAATTTTGGCATCTTCTTGGACACCGAAAATTTCGCCATATTTCAGCATATCATCAAATACAGTGTCAAGATCGGCGTCAAGTTTCTGCATTGACGAAGGAATGAAGATCGGTATATTTTGTGATGTGATTCTTTCGGCAGGAATACCACGCTTGGTGAAGGGAACTTCCCAGCCTGTTGCAAAATCCGGCTTTTCTGCCATAAATGTCTCATAAGACGGCCACTTCTCTGAAAGCACTTTGACTTTATCGTAAGATTCTTGGAGCGGCGGATAGATGTCCTCTTCCTTCATAGCTGTGCCGACCATCTTATCTTCAAGACCGAGTGCCAGCATCATTTCCGTCGTTGCCTGTGACATTGAGATCGCCCTTGTCGGAACTTTGTCAACTTTGTTGGTGACTTCCTGTCCGTCAAGCATTTCAGTCCAGGAAACTGCCGTTGGTGATTTTGCCGGAGCGTCGGCAGGTTGTTCACCGCAACCGGTCAAGCCCAGCAGAGCCATTGTCGACAAGCCAATGATGATACCCTTTTTCAGCGATTTTTTAATTTTTTTCAAGATAAAAGCCTCCAATGTTTTAATGATTTTGCTCTGCTCATACATTTCAATAATTTATATATACGCGCCCTTCGTGTTCAAATTTCACAAAAGGCACGCCAAATATCTCTTCCAGTAAATCAGTCTGCATAATTTTTTGAGCTTGTCCTTGGGTTAATACATTGCCCTTGACCATAACTACAACATCATCACAATATTGAATGGCAAGTGATAAATCATGCAATACAACTATAACAGTTTTTCCATATTCTTGCAAGGTTTTCATTAAGGCAACTTTATATTTTACGTCGAGGTGATTTGTGGGTTCGTCCATTAAGATTAATTCCGGCTCCTGTGCCAGGGCTTTAGCAATCAATACTCTCTGAATTTCTCCGCCGGACATATTATTGAGGCGGCGATCAGCCATATTTTCAATACCGACTTGCTCCATTGCCTTATGTGCAATTCTATAATCTTCGTCAGTGTAATCTCGGAATTTTTTCTTATACGGAAAGCGTCCCATCACGACAACATCTTCAACGCGAAAATCAGCAATCATCTTCTGTTGCTGAGGCAGGACTGAAACTTGAAAGGCAAAATCCTGTGCGGATATTTCATTAATATCTTGACCGCGAAAGTAGACTGCATTTGAACTCGGTCTGGTTTTGCTGAGAAATGACATCAACGTACTCTTGCCGCTGCCGTTCGCTCCGATTATCGCGGTAATTCTATTCTCCTTGAATTGAGCATTTACATTATTGAGTATTGTTTTTTGATTGATAGTATAAGATAAATTTTTAACTTCGATGATACACATAACTAAGTGCCTTTATATTGTCGATTGATTATTTGCATAAATACCGGTGCACCCAAACAGGCTGTCAGTATTCCAATGGGGACTTCTTCGGGTCTGAACATTGATCTTGCCATAACATCAGCCCATACCATTACCACTGCACCGATTAGACTTGTGAACCATAGCATTACAGAATGGCGTGACTCTCCAATGAATCTTGCTATATGAGGAATCACAAGCCCAATAAATCCAATGATCCCTGCTATTGAGACGATAACGGCTATTGCCATTGAGGAGACTATAACAACCATTTGCTGCATACGCTCTGTTGATAATCCGAGATGTTGAGCCTCTTCGCGGCCGAGCAAGATTAAATCCAATTCGTGACGAAACAGCCATATAAATAACATCAACACAATCAGCACCGTCAACGCAATCGGCACCATAGCCCACTGTATGCCTGTGAAACTGCCCATCAGCCAAAACATTGCACTTCGGACTTGCGCCTCATTCTTGGAGCCATAGATCTCTAACATCGTGAAAGCCGAGAAAAGTGCAGAAATGCCCATTCCAATCAAAACCAATTTAATCGGCGTGTTGCTCGTCCCTGCAATGTGAACTACAATGATTGTTGCCAGTGTTGCACCGAGAAATGCACCGACATAAACACCATAGGGTGCAAAAAATTGAGCAATGCCTGTTATAATGCAGAAGACCGCTCCCATTCCAGCACCTGATGATACACCTAAAATATAAGGATCAGCAAGGTAATTTTGAGAAACAGTCTGCATTAACATACCTGTGAGTGAGAGAATTGCTCCGGCGATTGCTGCAAAAATTATGCGAGGAACGCGTATATCAAAAATTATCATTGAATTTGAAGAATTTACTTCACTACCTTGAAAAAAATTCAAAATCTCTTCGATGACAATATTATTTTCAATGTTGACCGAGCCAAAACCAATGGCAAGGAGCATACTCAATATCAAAAATGTTGCCAATAAAAAGGCACGGAGATATATTTTTTTTAACATCATTTGGGAAGAACACTCTGTATAGAATTTTTCATCAGTTCAATTTGCGTCAACAATCTTGCATCAACGCCGCCGTTAGGCGTCTCAATGACACAATCCCCAGGTTGCAGACTTTCATCGGACACAACCTCAAGAATGGCAGTGCCGTCCGTCAGCATACCTTGAAACTCAGCTCTTGCCATAAGCACCATATCATAGCTGTCGGGACAGACGTGGACTTTGACTTCTTTCTGATCGCGAACAACCTTGATAGCCTCACGAACAACCGGCAAGACAACCTGCGGCACATCAAGGAAATGTTGAGGAAGTATCTTTTCAATGGCAAGCATTACAATGTTGGCAATGTCCTGCTCTGATCTTACGAAATAATCCGCCGTTGCCTCTTTGGCATCTTTTAAAGTTTTCTCCGCCTTGGTATTTGCTTGCTTGATTGAATCTGCCAATTCCTTTTTTGCAGCTTTAATTCCTTCTTTGTATCCGTCCTTGTAACCTTCATCGTGACCACTTTGGACAGCTTGAACTTTCATCTCGTCCGCTTCAGCCCTGGCATTATCCAGAATTTGCTTGCCCTCATTCTTCGCCGCTTGAATAACTATTTCTGACTGCGTATCGGCGTCTTTGAGCTTTTGAATGGCACGCTGCTCCTTCGCTGCAATCTCAGCAAGCATATTGTTGAGTGTCTCTTCATCGAAGCCGGACTCTTCCTCTTCTTCTTTGCTGTCGCTGCCACTTTGATTATTATTAGAATATTTTATGACGAAAGGTTCTTCCTCAAGCTGTGTTACTCTGACGATTTTGCTAAACATTAAACCACCGCCTTTTTAGACGAATTATCAGTTTGCTAATTACTCATAGTTCTTATTTAGCTATCTGCTCCTTAATTCCTTTTTTTGTGTGATATTTTTTCTATCCTCTTATGGACACATCACCGGCATAGACTTTTTCTCGCCCTTTTTCTGTCCTGACAATTAAAGCACCTTCGGAGTCAATATCTTCAGCAACTGCGGCAAATTCCTCATCACCACCGGCAGGAAGGACTCTGATTTTTTTGCCGAGAGTGATATTGTACTTTCGCCATTGATTTAATATATTATCAAAACCGTTGTGGCAAGCCTCGATGTAGATTTTATCAAATTCCTCAAGCAGAGCTTTTAGAAAATCAATACGCGATACCGTCTCGCCCTTCATCTCCGACAGTGAGGCAGCAATATCCTGCAAATCGTCAGGGAACTCTTCACGGTCAATGTTGACATTGATTCCTATTCCAATCACAATATAGTTGATCCTGCTCATCTCGGCACTGATCTCCGTCAAAATACCGACAATCTTGCGACCGTTGAATAGTAAATCATTAGGCCACTTGATGGCAGGTTTGAGGTTAAAACGAATCATAGCATTAGCAACGGCAACGGCAGTCATCAATGTACATTTTGGTGCGTCGTGAGGCAGAAACTTAGGCTTGAGGATAATGGACATCAGAATACTCTTGTATTTAGGCGAAAAAAAAGAACGACCAAGCCGACCTTTGCCGCCGGTTTGCTCTTCAGATATTACAACAGTGCCGTCAGCAGCACCGTCGCCGGCAAGTTCCTTGGCTATGCGGTTGGTTGAATCAGTCGTGATATGATAGGAAATATTTTTTCCAATGATTTCGGTTTTAAGCTCAGTTTGTATTTCAGCGGGCATCAAAAGATCAGGCACCTCTTGAAGCTGATAGCCGTTATGCTCACTGCTTGATATTTTATAGCCTGTCTTGCGAAGTTCCTGGATATGTTTCCAGACGGCAGCACGGGAAACGCCAAGTTTTTTGGCAATCTCCTCGCCGGAGACAAATTTATCTTTACCGCTTTTTAAAAAATCCACGATAGTTTTACGCATATTCAGCCCTCTTCACCAATCAATACAAACTTAACGAACGATAATATTTAACACATTATAATCAATCGACTTTAGCGTCAAATCAACATCTGCAATGCTTTGAAGTTCATTGAAGAGAGTTTGCGGCGAGCCGGAATAATTGATAGTGAAGACGCCCTTGCCGCCTTGATAACTGGAAAGGTTGACATTGCTGACATTGCGGACTTGAGCGAGTGCCGCCTGTACTCTGTTGATTTTGGTGAAGTCTGAGCCTATAACCACAACTTGCATACTTTGACGATTGCCTGATCCCAAAGTCATAAGCTGCTCAATGAAGTATTCACCCATCTGCTGACCGGCGGAGGCAAGTGCCTTCTTTGCCGCGAGTGATTCGGAACTGTCAATCGCAGAGCCGTATTTGCCATCAGCGGCAATAATCTGCCCTGTCTTGACAATGAACATCTTAGCCTCCAGCCTCGCACGGCAGGACTGCATTTTAGAAGTCTGATTGCCCGGCAGCCATTGAGCGGCATCACCCAATCCCTCACTGAAAGCCTCTCCGACAATCATAATGTCAACGCCGAGTTGATTCGCCGCTTGTGTCATTTGAGCTGTATTCATATTCATAGGCTTAGAGACAGAAAGCCTGGAACCGACTTCAGTGACATTACTAAAACCCGCCTCCGTCAACGCCTTGACAATCGCTGTCTCACCTGCAGGATCGGGAATACGATATTGTATATGGCTTTCCGGCACATATACGGCTATTCTGGGATTCCTCAGCCTTGTATCAATGATACCGAGACGGGTAAGCTCACTCATCAGCTTAGAGTTGGGATTATCGTCAACATCTGCATTGATAGTGACTTGCCAGCCGTAGGGGGTCTGCTGTCTGCCCGTGACTTCATAGTTAGTAATAAAACCTCGCGATTGAGTGTAAATCTGATCATTGATAACCATACTATTCTGAACAAGAGTTTGAGAGTCAACCAAGACGCCCAAAGTCTTTTCAACGGCCATTCTCAAGGCGTCATTCTCAGCGTCGGAGGCAGTTGCACCCTGCCCTGTGACTGTAACATTTTTGGCGAATGCTGATCCTGTGAACAGTATCAGCAGCACAACCGCCATTGCAAATATCTTACGCATTAAATCCCCCTCACTCTCATCACTTAGCACGTTTTAATATATCATTCTTCTTGACTGCCTCAGTAGTAGAGAGCACTTTGCAAATGGAATACGAGGCATTGACTTCAGTCACCTTTGCCTTGCCGATAGTAATTTGCGTCATAGCCACAATTACATCATCTTTGATTATGGGACGATCCTCTCTTGCAATTTCAAAAACCTCACCGACACGAATACCGGCACCAAGCCCTTGATCTATATAGAGGACGTCACCCTGCACTTCAAGAATTTTGGCAGTAAACGGGTGATGCTTTTGTATCTCCTCAAGTACCTTTTGAGCGGC
Organism: uncultured Selenomonadaceae bacterium; assembly: GCA_905233325.1. Classification (GTDB taxonomy): domain Bacteria; phylum Bacillota; class Negativicutes; order Selenomonadales; family Selenomonadaceae; genus Quinella. Next base: position 9,429 of record CAJODU010000004.1, on the reverse strand, counting down.
CTCTACGCAGGTATCATGAAGGGCGGTTTGTTCATCGTCGGCCGTCTCGGAGGCATCAACGGAACTGACTATAATATCTTTGCCGGTCTCATTGTCAATCAAACGAAATGTCAAAACTACTCTGCCCTTGTACTTGTCCACAGCCTTTTTGACTATCTTGATGTTTGGGGTATATTTATATTTGGGATTTTCGGTTACCTTAACCATCGTGATTGTAGTGATGAGTGAATACTTTGCACCTGCGAGCTGTCCAAGTTCTATTGCGGTATTTGTATCAACCGCTCCACTGTGCTGAAAGCCGCCCTCTTTGAGAATTTGTCCGAGTTCCGAGCGTTCCACCACAGTATAAGTGCCGCTATTATGCAGAGATACCGTCAACTGTTCAGTCATTATTGAAGAAATATCATAATCAATGGTTACATTAGATTTATTTTCGACAGGCAAGACGGCAACAGTGCGCTTGGACGCCTCACAAGTAACAGCTCCGACAGTCGCAACAACAACAATCAGAGCAATCAAACATTTTAATATTTTAGACATGATACCACTTCCTTAACCATCGACTTTGAATCAATCATCTGTCTTTTTAGCTGTACAGCCGCGCTTTATTGAATCGGACTCATTCCGCTCAATGATTTTGCAGATTGAATAACTTTTATTGACTTCCGTCACCAACGCCTTACCAATTTCCGAAGTCCTCACGGTTATTACTTTGCCGTCCATATCAGTGATAGGAACAGCCTTTTTGGAGATCACAAACATATCTCCTACTTTAATGCCGGAATCTTTACCTTTGTCAATGTACAGTACATCACCTTCAACGTAGATGACCGATATATCTGTTGAAGTATTTTCTGAAGGTGGAGATTGTTCCTCTGTTTTGACTTCAGTCTGAAGAGGAGCCTTTTTGGCAATTTGAGCGATGAAGTCTTCCGCCGCTGCCTTACAAGCTGCGCGCAGGGCATTTGCACCATTTGTTCCAACTTGTGTGTTATTTACTTCATCAAAGAATACCACCTCGCCGGTCTCGTTGTTGAGGAATTTAAGTTCAACGGTGATCTTGCCCTCAAAATTTCCTGCCGGTGTACTTTTGGCAATTTTGACTTCTGCCTCATTCTCCTTGACTTCTGCACTTTCGCCTTCATCATCAGCGGACTTCTTCTCCGCAATTTCCTTTATAGCTTGCAAAGCAGCTTGATCCTTGTTTTCGACAACTTTTGCAGAGAGGATTTTTCCGACAACACTATATTGAGCATTGAGTTTTTTGCCAATCGTTTCGGCTTGTTCCTGTGCGACTGCTCCACCTGCTTGTATTCCGATCTCGGTGAGAGTTTTATTTACTTTTTCACGATCGACCACAGCATAATCATCACTATTGTGAAAGGCAACAACAAGCTGACTGCCCATATTTTCAGCGACGAGCTTGTAGATTATTGATTCTGAGCTGGTTTGAACCGTATCAGAATTGTTGTCGAGAGGTATAATTGCCACATTTTGCTTTGCTGCCTCGCTTGGAATGGCGATACTGAACAATGCAAAGACAACCGCCATCAGCGAAAATATTTTAACTAATTTGTACATTTTCTCACCACCGAGTAAAAAATATTATATACGTCTCACTGACACGCCGCGTGTGATAGTTTCGTAAGATGATCTCGAAACAATTTGACATATCGAATATTCAGGATAGACACTCTTGACTTGTATCTTGCCGAGAGTGGTTGATCTGACGGCGATTATCTTTCCTTCCATATTCTTGATCGGTGCATCTTCTTTGAAAATCTCTAAGATGTCACCTTCGTGCAGACCGGCGTCAGAACCGGCGTCGATATAAATTTCATCACCATAGGCCTCCAACACCATAGCACTGAAGGGATTTTTCTTTTGAATTTGACTCAAAAAATCATCTGCCGCAATCTTGCAAGCCTCATTCAACACTGATTCCGCAGAATCGCCGCCTTTTTCGCCTTTCACCTGCGTCATCAGTACAATTTCACCGGTCTCATTGTCAAGAAATTTAATATCAATGGCAATCTTAGCGACAAATTTATCCATTTTTGGAGCTGTGCCTGTCCCCATACCCAAACCGAGGAGAGTGCCAAGAATGATTTTATCCTTGTTGTCAGCAAGTTCAGCCACAGAGACTTTACTGAGAACGGAGTATTGGACACCCAGCATTTTGCCGACCTTTATAGACTGATTGGGATCGACGGCTCCGCTCATTTGAAAGCCTATCTCTTTCATCGCCGTGCTTAACTGATTACGTTCCACAACCGTATAATTGCTGCTGTCATGCAGGGCGCGGGTTAATTGTGTTTCCATAATCTCAGCAACTTGTCTGGCTGTATCATCGTATTGACTTTCAATCGGCATAACGGCAACGACTTTTTTTGTTGCCTCGGCGGATATTGATATTGTTGAAACTATGCTGAAAATCATCAACACCGCCAAACATTTAAATAATTTAATCACGTCTATCTCCTCCTTGAGCTGTGAAAAGTTTAGAAAACCGTTTCAATAGTGCCGATTACGTCTCCACGGTGATTTTTGAGGATTGGCGGGAAAGTTTTGTCGAGTTCGGAGGCCTCATCTTTGGTGAGTAAATCCAAATGTTTCAGTATGGCAATGACCATCGGCGTAACGACAGCAAAATCACCATCTTCAATCTTGAATGTGATACCGAGATTTTCATCAGTAATGGCAAGAGAGTAAACCGCATCAGATCCCATTTTGCCAACGATACGACCTTTAGTAACCTCAGAGACAACACAATCAATGCGGCCTGTACCTGACATAACTTGCGGATAGTGCCTCATTGCGTCGCGGATTTTCGTGGCAGCCGTCTCATATTCACCCCAGTCGCCTTTTGAAGGCGTTGACAGGCGAGCATAGGCAAGAGACATATTATACAATGGCAAGTAAAAAACAGGCACACCACAGCCGTCTATTCCGATTTCAAGTTTATCTTCCGGCACTTTGCTTGCCATTGCAACGTGTTTGAAGATCAATTTCTCCGCCTCATGTTGCGGTTGACTGTAACCCTTAACCGGCACACCCAGCATTATGGAGAGTGCCATAATCTGTGAATGTTTGCCGGAACATTGATTATGTACTTGAGTGATAGGTTCACCCGACTTGATAAGTGCTTTGAAAGCCTTGCCATTGAGTGGACGCATTACCCCGCACTCCAGATCACTTTCATTTAGTCCGAGTTTACTCAATAGTCCGTTGATTAATGCAACATGATTAGGCTCGCCGCTGTGAGAGGAGACTAATATAGCCAGCTCTTCCTCTGTGATATTGTATTTTTCAAGACCGCCGTTTTTGACGAATGGCAACGCCTGAAAAGGTTTAGCGGCAGATCTCCAAAACATAGGAAGATAAGCATTACCTATTGCTTTGACGACCTCACCTTCACAGTTGACGACGGCAACATCACCGCGATGAATATTTTCCACGTGTCCGGCACGCGTGTAATTTAAAAGTATCTCACTCATATATCTTCTCCCCTAAAATACAAGATTTTTCGGCAATTCATCTAAAAATTTAGTTTCATTTTTCAAATTAGCACGCGACAAAGAAAAAGCGTGATTACAACTTTTACACCAAACTATACCAAATCCTGTTTTACCCTTTTCATCTACCATTTTATAGCCATAATCAAGAGTAGGTTTTCCACAAATTGGACAGCTTGGTTGATTCCCTTTTGTCAATTCTACGACAACATTCAACCATTTTTTCAATTTCATCTCAGGAACCTCCTTTTTGTAAGACTATAAAAGAAGTTTTCATATCGGTAAGCGACTTTTTCCATATATAATAAATTTTCTTGTACATATTTTTTGCCATATTTTATTAATTGCTTGACATGAGCTTTTTCGTGTAAGACAGTTTTTAATAATTCTTCCTCATTTAGAAAAGTATTTGGCGTTAAATCTATGCGACCAATATTGTCATAATCAGTAATACCGGCAATCGGTAATTTTATCAATTCAATATCTCTTTGAATTTTTAGTGTTATGCCTTTGAGATTTATATTATATCGCCTACATAATTGACTAACCATTTTTAATTGCATAGGAATTTGCAGATGAGAAAACACACCTATATTAGATTTTTTACGATTCATTATACTGTTGAAGGCGTACTGTCACTTGGCGGAGTTTGCGGCTCTGCCTCAAAGACCGATTCAAATTCCTCTTGACGCTTTTGAAGTTGAATTTGCGGGTCAAGTTTAGTCAAGTCTATTGTTTTTGGCTCATCAAAGACTATTGCTTTGAGTTCCGCCGCAGTTAAAGTCTCATGCTCCATAAGTGCCTGAGCAATCATCTCCAACTTGTCGCGATGCTCAATCAAAATCTTCTTGCACTCACTGTACGCCTCTTCCATGTAGCGGTGTACTTCTTTATCAATTTCACCGGCAACCTCTTCGGAATAGTTCCTTTGAGTTGCAAAGTCCCGACCGAGGAAGACTTGATGATTTTGACTCTCACCATAGGCAATCGGACCAAGCACATCACTCATACCGTATTGCATAATCATTGAGCGGACAATCCTGCTCGCTTGCTGTATATCCTGTGAGGCACCGGTTGATATTTCATTTAATGTTATTTCCTCAGCGACACGACCACCCATAGAGACCTTCAGCCTATCAATGAGTTCTGATCTCGTGGCATAGCTGCGATCCTCTTTCGGCAACATTAAAGTATAGCCGCCGGCACGACCGCGTGGAATGATTGTAACTTTATGTACAGGATCTGCGTGTTTAAGGTACATACCAACGAGAGCGTGTCCACCCTCATGGTAAGCGGTGAGTTTTTTCTCCTCTTCGCTCATAACCTTAGACTTACGCTCAGGTCCTGCCATTACACGTTCGATTGACTCTTCCAACTCGTTCATGCCAATTTCACGTTTGTCACGACGTGCCGACAAAAGTGCTGCCTCATTGACGAGGTTGGACAAATCCGCACCGGTAAAGCCTGGTGTACGGCGTGCCAAAATATCCAAATCAGCGTCCTTGGCAATCGGCTTGCCCTTGGTATGTACTTTGAGGATAGCGACACGCCCCTTGATGTCAGGCTTGTCGACGACTATCTGACGATCAAAACGACCAGGTCTGAGAAGTGCAGGATCAAGTATATCAGGTCTGTTAGTTGCAGCGATTATTATAATGCCCTCGTTTGCAGCGAAACCGTCCATTTCAACAAGGAGCTGATTTAGTGTCTGCTCACGTTCATCATGACCACCGCCGAGACCCGCACCGCGCTGGCGGCCAACAGCGTCAATCTCATCAATGAAAACTATACAAGGAGCATTTTTCTTTGCCTGTCCGAAGAGATCACGAACACGCGAGGCACCGACACCGACGAACATTTCAACGAAATCGGAGCCACTGATCGAAAAGAACGGAACACCGGCCTCACCTGCAACAGCCTTCGCCAAAAGGGTTTTGCCTGTACCCGGAGGCCCGAAGAGCAGGACACCTTTGGGAATACGCGCACCTAAATCGTTAAACTTCTTGGGGTGTTGTAAAAATTCAACGACTTCGGCCAGTTCCTCTTTAGCCTCGTCGGCACCCGCCACATCATTAAAAGTGACTTTAACTTTGTCGCCGGTACTCATTCTTGCACGGCTTTTACCGAAGGACATAACCTTGCCGCCGCTGCCTTGTGTTTGCTGCATAATGAAGAACCAAACGCCTATCAAAAGAAGAATCGGCAGGAAAGATGACAGGAGCGTAGTCCACCATGGCGGCTCTTTGGGATTTTGGGCAGTTATTTCAATGTTATGGCTTTCGAGCTTTGATATGAGTGATTCATCGCCAACGGGAAAATCAGGGGCAGTAGTTGAAAATTCCTTGCCGTCTTTGGTTGTCCCCTTTATGCTGTTTTTGACAAGAGTGACTTTTGTGACTTCCTCCGCATCAATCATTTTGAGAAATTGAGAATAATTAGTCTCCTCAATAACCTGTGGCTTTGCAGAGAAATAATCTATAACAGTAATAGCGATAAATATCACCAACAAGTAAAATCCAACATTGCGCAAAAAACTATTCAAACAAAACGCTCCTTCATCAAAAAAATAATTAGGAATAATCCTAATTAATAATACGTTTTTTCTATTCAAGTGTCAAGTGTTACACGAATTTTATAATCTATTGTTAATCTTTCAAGTTTAATTGACGGATTGATTTCGTCCATCAGCAGATATTATTTCTTTTCGTAGATTGAATGACGGAGAACGCCAAGATAAGGCAGATTGCGGTAATGCTGTGCAAAGTCGAGACCATAACCGACGATAAATTCATCAGGAATATCAAAGCCGCAATAATCAATCTTTACATCAACTTTTCTGCGAGAAGGTTTATTAAGGAGAGCACAAATCTTGACGCTTGCCGCCTTCTTGTCTTTGAAGTAGCCAAGCAGATAATTCATTGTTGTGCCGGAATCAATGATGTCTTCAATGAGGAGGATATGGCGTCCTTTGACGTTATTTTCAAGATTTTTGAGGATATTGACTTTGCCGCTTGAATGTGAGTTCATGTCGTAGCTTGATGCAATGAGATTATCAAACTGCACTGGAATGGTGATCTTTCTGACGAGATCGGCAAAGAAGACAATGGCACCATTGAGGACGCCAACCGTCAAAAGAGGGGAATCAATGTCCTTGTAATCCTCGCTGATTTGCTTGCCAAGTTCAGCAACACGCGCGCTGATCTCCTCCTCAGTAAACAGTACGCGCTCGATGTAATCTTCTGTGTTTTTCATATTAACCAGTCCTTCCTTCATTTATTGACTATTCTTCTTATTAATTGACAGCCAGCCTTTTTTGAGGTCGGCTCTAAATTTATGGGGCAATTCTACGCCCTTGAGATTTTCAGTCAATACTCTTTGAATTGAATCAAAATGTATAAATTCAAAATCCTTGACAGTGCCAATGGATTTTTCCACAAACAACCTGATTAAAGCTCTCTGAATGGCTATGTGATACTTCTTGATTAAAGTACTTGATATTTCAATCTTGTCTGTTATTCGTGTAACTGACGGAAATATTTTAGTTGCTTCCATTTGTATAAAATTCGCATCTGCTGTAGTTGCTGCACCCAGTCTGCAGAGTGTCTCAACTATGGCAGGGTTATATTCTTTGAGTCTTGGGAGCAGTTCCAATCTTATTTTATTCCTTGTTGCCTCTGTTTCAAAGTTGGTGGAATCTATGCGGGGTATTATATTTCTTGATTGACAGTATGCCTCCAACTCTGATTTTTTGAATGGCAGCAACGGTCTTATTAAATGCCCTGATTTTATCTGCATTGCCGATAGTCCGATTGAGCCGGAACCGCGCAACATTCGCATTAAAATCGTCTCTGCTTGATCGTCGGCGTGGTGTGCTAGAGCGATTATGTCAAAGTTTAATTCTTTGCAGACACTCTCAAGGAATTTATATCTTAACTCACGAGCCGCCGTTTCTGTTGATAGCTTGTTTGATTCGGCAAATGCCTTGACATCACCTGACTCAACAATACATTTGACGCCTCGCTCTTCGGCAAATTGTCTGACAAATTCAGCATCAGCTACTGATTCCTCGCCTCTGAGACCATGCTCAAAATGTGCAATACATATATTAAGATTGAATCGACGCTGAGATCTGTTGAGCAAGTCCGCCAGTGCCAATGAATCTGCACCGCCGGAAACAGCCGCAACAACGCCAATTTTATCAGTAGCATCAACATCAAAAACTTTATATTTGTTGCAACTGTCAATGAACCTCATTAACAAGATAAAAAGCACCCCCTGCTGAAGAAGTGCAGAGAGCAACTAGTCTGAACGTCTTGAACCGCGTCCGCCGCGTTTTGAATCAGTCTTTCTCTTAATATCAGCTTGTCTTTCATCGCTATCCTTCATAAATTTAGACAATTTATCCTCAAATGAAGCTGATAACTGACGGGCAGGCCTTTTATTTTCACCGCGATCAAAACGCTGGTCATTGCGTGAAAATCTGTTTCTTGGAGGTGAGTCAGACTCGCGCTCCGCCTCTTGACTCTGTTTCTTCATTTGTTTAAGTGAAAGTGCAATTTTTCCTCGTTCGTCAATGCTGATAACTTTTGTCTGAACCTTGTCGCCTTCACTCAAAAAATCGCGCACATCTCTGACGTAAACATCAGAAATCTCTGAAATATGAATAAGACCGTTTTTGCCGCCTTCAATGTCAACAAAGGCACCAAAAGCTGTGATACGACTAACAACGCCATCGACTACGCTGCCTACTTCAATGACCAAAACTTTAACCTCCAATAGTTTTTTAATGTGCAATCATTATATTAATTACACACAAGTATCCTCATCTGTTGCTTGTAACTGTCTGATATGGGAGTTCGCCTTCTTTTGCCAATCCCAAGTCCTCGCGTGCAATTCTTTCAATATTTGATACATCTTGCAATTCTTCATACTGTTTTTTAAGTTTATCGTTTTCCGCTTTTGCAGCCTCCAGTCGCTTATCTGCCATATATTGACTCTCACTTACATGTGAAAGGTGTACTTGCTGTGAAGTTAAAATTATTCCAAAATAAGCGACGACGACAAACATAAACAAAGCGAACCAGTTGAACCCTTTTTTAGCTTTTTTCATAATTTGCCTCCGCTTTTAAATCATAAAATTAAATTATTTCTCTGACCATTGAAAATAATCCGTACCGACAATCTTCCTAAATACGGATCTGCAATAGGGACAGACAAAATGATCTATAGTATTGCTGAAATCCGGCTTGCCGTTTACAATTTGCACAGGGCCTGCCTCAATAAAATTCATTCTATCACCGCAACGTGGGCAGGGACACTTGCCATCAGCTTCACGCTTTAATATAGTCGGTGGAATATCACCTGTAGCCATTACACGTTTTTTTATGGAAGGTATAACAGGCTTTACAGGAGGTGCAGCAACAGGCTTAACTGCTTGTGGCTTTGGTGGTAGTCTGTCTTCTTTGGGTAAAGTGAAAACATTATAATAACCTGAACCCAAAAGTTCACGATAAAAAACCCCGCAGTGATCGCATATGTGACGCGGCAAAGTGGCATCCATATCCACCTTACCGTTTACTATTCTGACAGCTCCACCCTCCGCAAAACGCAACTCTCCATTACATTTGGGACAAATGAGCTTTTTATTTGCATTTAATTTAAGTTGTGTCACCGACATAATCTATCACCAAGGATTTCTTTTTTACTTCTTATTTTTCTATTTCAACATTGCAAGATATTTTCCTGCCAATCATAAAACTTTTTAACTAAATTTTGCGAGAAATCCCCCACTTCTATAAGTGGCGGGATGAATCGTGCTAATTTATTGACAATTATGAATTATATTGGTAAAATAAAATCATAAATACTGAAGAAAGGGGAAGTCTCCACAAACTGAAATATACCAGAGCCGAAA
>CAJODU010000003.1 GCA_905233325.1 uncultured Selenomonadaceae bacterium | reverse complement strand
AATATGACCGACGAAGAATTTAAGGAAAGCCTCAACGAATTTATCAAAAATCACCCTCACGAATAATTTATTTATTTAGCCGTCAAATGTCTTTTTTATGCATTTCTCAACCACTGACTCAATTTATAGAAAACTTTTTGTATTGGCGGTTTTCTTTCGATTATGATTGAGCCTGTGCAGAAACTTCCTGCCGTGATCGGTGCGTGATCGCCTACTGTTGATGTCCACAAGTACCCTGATTCTGAATCTTCGTCTTTAACGAGGTCAAATGTCACTTCCATTACTGCCGATTGCTGAGCTTGAAGTATAAATTGTGACAAATGATCATTGCCAAGCCTCTTTTGGATTGACTGCATTGATACAGGATATTGTGAAACAGAACGGACGACACCCAAAAGCATACCGCTTAATGATGTATCAACCCCATTGGGTGCAAGTTGGATTGTCTGCCCCGGTTTTACTCTTTTGCCTTTATCGACCGGAATATATAAAATTCCCGTTAAATCCTTGCGACCGCCGCTGAGTCTCACTGTACAAATTGAAGTACCTGAGCCGATAGTTGCACCGGAATCTATCAAAATTTCATCAACAAGTCCGTCATAACTGCTGTAAACAAATTCCGATTCATCTCTCTGATATCTGCGCGCATCATATTCGTAGACTTTATTCATCGCGTCAAGTTCACTGGTTGCAAGTTCAGGAGCATACTGTGCCATACGAGTGGAGGCGTTTTCTTGAATTTGTTCAATATGAGCAATCTTGTCGCCCTTCTTTATTGATTGACCCTCGTGAATGTAAATTTTATCTATTTTTCCGCCGAAGACCGATGTAATATTCGTCAAGCCCTGCGGATCCATTATCAAGCCCATCCCCTCAGCCTTGACGGTGAAAGAGCCGAATATTGACCAGATTATCACTGAAACCATAGCGACGGCTACGGCAATCAGTCCCATCCAAGTTATAGGTGTTGTTATTGGCAAAATTTTATCCAACTGTTCCGGTGAACGCATCTTATTAAGGGCTTCTTTACTGAAAAGTCCTTCATTCTTATTCGTCCATTTTGCTGCTGCGTTTTGATTATCTGCCATTGGCGTCACCTTCTTTCATTATCAATTCAATTTTGACACCATCTTCAAGACCCTCAAAACTGTCAAGCACCACTCTCTCTCCGGCTCTAAGCCCGCTGATTATCTCTATGTACTCGTCGTCATTGGCACCTGTAGTAACTTTTCTCTTCTCGACGATACCGGAATCATTGACAACAAAGACCATATTATTTTCTGAATCTGCCATAGCCGAGATAGGCACAGTCAAACATTTATGGCCACTGTTTGCCTGCATACTCACATCATTATATGTCATAGGTTCCAAAATATGAGATCTGTTATCGATTTCCCACAAAATTCGCCTCATCACCGCTGATTGATTCAATGGCGGATTGATGTCTTTTATAATGGCTGTGATTTTTTCTGATCTTCCCAAATTACCCGCAGAATACTCTGTATCATAGGCCTTTTGAAGTGATCGCTCGTTAAACTCCATATTTACACTCTCACCGACACTCAAGTAATTTGCGTTGGCACTTTCCAACGTCGTCGAAAATTGCAGAGTATCAAAATTACCTATGAGTGCCAGAGGTGTGCCGCCTTGAACGTAGGAGCCTTCACGCTTGTAAATAAGCAAAACATTGCCATCAATAGGTGCAACGACATTTTGCCTGTTTTCCTGCACCAAATATTGATCTCTTTCTGTTTGAGCGACATTTATTGCCACCCTTGCAGATTCACTTTCAGATCTTGCCGCTCTGACTGCCTCCTGTGCTGCAACGTATTCTGACTGTGCCGCCTCCAGCTTTTCCTGACTGGTTGCCTTTCTCTCCATTAATCGCTGTTGACGATTGTAAACATTGGTAGCATTCGCCAAGGCCGCCTCTGCTCGCTGCACATTGCTCAAAGTTTGGGCATAAGTTGACTCTGCTCTCTGAATGTTGCCGTTTGCCTGCTGGACTTGAAGCGGTATCTGCTCATTCGTGAGAGTCATTATCACATCACCCTTGTGAACGTAATTATTTTTAGCAACAAATATTTGAGTGATTCGTCCTTCCGTGAGAGCCACTGCATCTGTCATATCATTGCTGTATAGTTTGAGTGCATCAATATCAACGACAGGATTTAAAAATCTTTCTTCAACCAAAGCTCCTGTCAATTGCAATAAACGATTTTCCATTCTGTTGGCTATCTGATTGCTGTCTGTATAATTCAAATATCCGCCGTATGCTACTAATGCTACGGCTAAGATCAATATTATGATAATCCCGATGTAAAAATATCTTTTCAATCATACCAACCCCCTCAATATAATCATAAATTCAACAAATAATGAAAGTGTTAAATTTGTTAATCGTTGATTTATTGCATAATGTTTAACTATCAACAATTAGCTATATTTGACAGCAGCTCATTTTTCGGGCGGCATGATTTCATTAATGCAAGCCAAGGCGTTAAGTGTCCGCGGAAAACCAATATAAGGGTGAATTGCAGTCAAGACACCTATCACTTGAGCACGAGTATTACCAACGCTTTTATTGCCGGCGATATGAGCTTTAAGTTGAGGTTCACAACCACCGAGTGAGGCAATCGCCGCCATTGTTATCATCTCACGCTGTTTTAAATCCAAAGTGCCGCGAGTGTATGTATCACCAAAACAGAACTCAGCAAGATCATCATTAAAGTGAGCAACGTCCGTCGCAGCATTTTTCCTCATCTGATTGATTGCATCGCCAAAAATATCAATCTGAACTTCAAGCCCTTTGTCAAATCTGTTGTCTTCTGTAACGTTTGATTGATTTTCCAGCGGAAGTTTGATACCTTTCTCTTTGAAGACTTCGTTGATAGTTTCAAGTGCCTCTACCGCTTTAGCAAATCCAATATAAGGTGTGACTTGATAGATAGTCTCGCGAATCTCCAACGGCTTGACGCCAAGATTGAGGGCTCCTTCGACTTCTATTTCAAGCACATCTTCAATGCCGATTGTTGCCAGACAAGCAATCCTCACAAGTTCGCGTTCAGTATCGTTGAGTGCCTTTGACTGCTCAAAATTGTCGCCATAAATATAACGTTTCATTGTCGCCGCCATTTCAGGATCAGTCTTCTCAATGGCAAGCGGCTTTTCACCAAACATTTGCTTGTAATTTTCATCACTCACCGTCACGCGGTCATAATCTTTAGCTGCCTCTCCGGAAGTCATGCCAAGGCAGGTTGTACCAATACACAAAAGTCCCAAGGACAACATTTTTTTCAACCTCATAATATCAAATCCTTATCAAAAATTCTGCTCTATTATAATCTTTTTTATATTAATTGACAATATTGATTTTCCAAAAAATTTTTTCAATAGAAAATATTTGCTTAGCAGATTTAGTGTTGGAATTTTGACGATAATATGATATAATATTTTGCAATCGTACAGAAATAGAGGAGGAACGAGATGGAAAGCAGACGCGATCGGAGAACGTTGGAGGAGGAAAATATCAATACAACGAGTCAGCGAAATAGAAATAGAAAATCATCGTCAACCTTTACATTAAAACGAGTAATAATAGCTGTGGTTATCCTTTCATTGATGGCGGGAATAGGTGTAGGAATAGGCTTTGTTACTGCATCAATGAATACAAAGGCAGACCTTTCACAGGATATTTTGCCGCCGGTTTCATCACAGATTTATGATTCGGCAGGCAATGAGCTTGCAAATATCCACGCGACGGAGAACAGACTGCCTGTCAAAATTGAGCAGGTGCCTGTAAATCTGCAGCACGCCTTTATAGCCGTTGAGGACAACAGATTCTATGAGCATAACGGTATTGATCCCAGAGGTTTGCTCCGTGCCGCTTGGTCAAATATCAACGACAGAGAAATAAGCGAGGGCGGCTCAACCATTACCCAGCAGCTTGCAAAGAATGCTTATCTTACTCAAGAAAGAACAATGCAGCGCAAAATCCAAGAGATGTTCCTTGCAATGAAATTAGAAAAACAGTATACCAAGCAGGAAATCCTTGAGTTATACTTGAATCAAATATACTTCGGGCAGGGTGCTTATGGTGTTGAGGCCGCAGCGAGAACATATTTCGGCAAAGATGTCGACAAGTTGGATCTTTCGGAATGTGCTCTTCTTGCCGGTATTCCCAAAAGTCCCAACTACTATTCACCGTTTAATGATGTCAAGGCAGCCAAGGAACGCCGCAACATTGTGCTGGATCAAATGGTCAAATACGGTTATATAGGTCGTATGGAGGCACAGGACGCCAAGAATGAGGAACTTAAACTTGCCCAGCCGGCACAACTGACGGACAAGAGAGAGGCGGCCTATTTTATCGACTATGTGACGCAGATTCTGATTAATAAATATGGTGCCGATGCGGTCTACAAAGAAGGTCTCAAAGTCTACACCACCATTGATATGGATATACAGCACAAGGCAGAGGCAGCAGTCGCCGGCAATCTGCCTGACTATGGCACTGATGTCAATGGCGTTATGCAGCCGCAAGCCGCCCTTGTTGCCATTGATCCAAAAACCGGCTACATCAAGGCTATGGTCGGCGGTCGCGGTTCGGATCAATTCAACCGTGCCACTCTGGCAGAGAGGCAGCCGGGATCTGCATTTAAGCCCTTTGTCTTTGCCGCCGCGCTTGAGAATGGCTTCACTCCCGACACTGTTATTGATGACAGCCCGATAACGATTAACGGTTGGTCGCCGCAAAATGACAGCCGCCGCTTTTCCGGCCCCGTGACTATGAGGACGGTTGCCACTTTCTCGATGAATGTTCCGACTGTCAAGATCGCCCAAAAGATCACTATGGACAAGGCGATCTACTACGCACAGGAGATGGGTATAACCTCATTTGTCCTTGACGGGGAGCGAAATGACAGGAACTTCTCCACTGCTCTGGGCGGCATGACGAGAGGTATCACTCCTCTTGAACTCACCAGTGCTTATGGCACATTTGCCAACAAAGGCTTGTATATTCCGCATACTGCCATAACCAAAGTCTTAGACCGCAACGGCAAGATTTTGGAGCAAGCAGATTCTCAAGCTAAGATTGTCCTCTCTGAGGAGAGTACCGCCGATTTGACGAGTATGCTTGAAGATGTTATACTCAAAGGCACAGGCAAACGTGCCGCCATTGGCAGACCTGCCGCCGGCAAGACCGGCACTACTTCCAACTATAATGATGCTTGGTTTGTCGGCTACACTCCCGACCTTGTGGCGGGTGTTTGGATCGGCAACGACAACAACACCAGCCTGGACGGCATTATGGGTGGGCAGACACCTGCGGCTATCTGGAGCAGCTTTATGCAAAATGCTCTTGCTGATGTGCCTGTTCACGATTTTGATAACCTCGTCGTCACGCGGAGAAATTCCAAGACTATCAACGAACTGCGCGACGAAAACAGCAGCGGTGATAAAAGTCTGAAGAGCCGCAGTAGGAATGATGATGGCGAAACAAGTAAACGTAGCAACAAGAGTGAAACACCGCAACAGAGCCGTCCTCAGCAGACGCAGAGCTATGATGAGCCGCAGTCTTCACCTCAATCTGAATCAAATGCAACTTACAGTGAGCCAACTTATACCGAGCCTTCCACCTCAGAGCCGCAAAGTCAATCGGAGCCGGTATACAATGAGCCGGAACCGACTTACAGAGAACCTGAACCTGCATACAGCGAGCCGGAGCCTGAACCTGCCTCAAGTGATTATTCAGATGTCCCGACACCCGGCGGCGGTGCTGTCAAGGGCAGATAAAATATATCTAAATGATAATAATTTACAAACAAGGGAGCGAGATTGTTGACAGAAAATGTTTTTGATGTTTTGAAAGAGCGCGGATTTTTTGCTCAATGTACTAATGAAGAGGAAGTGAGAAAACTTCTCGGCGAAAAGAAAGTGACATTCTATATCGGATTCGATCCGACTGCTGATTCCCTCCACGCCGGTCACTTCATTGCACTTATGGCTATGAGCTGGATGCAGAAATACGGTCACCGCCCCATTTGCTTGGTCGGCGGCGGCACGGGTACAGTCGGCGATCCTTCCGGCCGTTCCGATTTGAGACAGGTCTTGACTGACGAGATCATTGAGCATAACTGCAACTGTTTCAAGTCTCAAATGGAGCGTTTCATTGACTTTAGTGAAGGTAAAGCATTACTCATTAATAATGGCGATTGGTTGCGTAAGCTGGGATATATTGAACTTCTCCGCGAGGTCGGTGCTCACTTTACAGTCAACAGAATGCTCACTGCCGAGTGCTACAAGCAACGTTGGGAGAAGGGCTTGACTTTCCTTGAGTTCAATTACATGGTTATGCAGGCTTATGATTTCTATAAACTCAATTCCGATTATGATTGCGTCCTTGAGATGGGCGGCGACGATCAATGGTCAAATATCATTGCAGGTGTTGAGTTGACACGCCGCAAGACAGGCAAAGCTGTCTATGGTCTTACCAACAAGCTCTTGACTAAGTCTGACGGTTCCAAGATGGGCAAGACTGCCGGCGGTGCACTCTGGCTTGACGCGGAAAAAGTCACGCCTTATGACTTCTATCAGTATTGGCGCAATATTGATGATGCTGATGTCAAAACTTGCCTCTCTCTGCTGACATTCCTGCCTATGGAAGAAGTCAACAGACTCAGCGAACTCAAGGACGAAAAAATCAACGAAGCCAAAGAGACGCTTGCCTATGAAGTTACCAAGCTCGTCCACGGTGAAACCCACGCAGAAGAGGCAAGGAATAAGGCAAAATCCCTCTTCTCCGGCTCAACGGACGATCTTGCTCCTATCCGCATTGGTGATTCTGCCGGAAAGAGGCTGGTGGATATTCTCGTTGAGAATGGTGCCATTGAGTCTAAATCCGAAGGCCGCCGCCTCATCAAGCAGAATGGCCTTTCAATCAACGACAGGAAGGTCAGCGATCCCGACTACAGAATCAGTGCGTATGATCTGGAGCGTGGCATTGTTATCAAAATCGGCAAGAAGAAGTTCTATAAATTCATCAAATAACTTTTAGTTAATTTTGATATATAAGGAGTCTTATCATTGGACAAAAAAATTGTATCATTATTGATGGGGGCAGCTATTGTAGCCTCAAGTTCTAATGTCTTTGCTTCAGAAGTTACCGAAAAGGATTCAACAGAGCTGATTGAAGAAAGTAAAGTCGTTGATACTATAATTGATCCTGAAATTCAAAAAAATCAAAATGCCAGCTATGAAGATTTGTCAAAATACGTCGTTGGTGGGGTAATTCGTGATACTGCTCAAAAAATTTTCCCGTTTTCCGTTGAGGCTCGATTCTATGCCCCTCACTTTGATGCTAAAGTTAAATCTGATAAAATTCATTACAATGGCGGTCAGGTAGGTCTCAAAGATAATTTGGGCTTTGACAACGACAATGCACCGGAATTGATACTTCGTTATAAAAGATTCTCGCTGGATTATATTCATGTACATGGCACAGGCAATGCAAATCTCAACAATGGAAACCTCAAGTTTGGCGGCGTTGACTTTAGTGGTCGCGTTCACTCACAAAGTGATTTAAACTATCTTAAACTCACTGTCACTAATCCTATAATATCGGTTCTTGGCAGTGGTGTTGACTGGAGCTACGGCTTGACGGGAATACATTGGAAGGGTAAAGTCAGAGGCAATGTTGCCGGTACAGGTGTAAATACTCAAAAATCTAAAGAATATGGCGCACCCATTCCGGCTATAGGTGTGGGAGCTCATGCCGCATTACTCCCAAGTTTGAGTGTTTACGCTAATGTTGCAGGCTTACCGTTGGGCGGCTATGGACATTATTATGATCTTGAGGCCGGTCTGCGATATAGTCCTTTGGAAATATTGGGTATAACCTTTGGCTATAGAAGAATTGACGTTAAACTCAAGCATAATGATGATTCAGCTAAAATGACTATGAACGGACCTTATGCCGGTTTGCGTGTAGATTTATAATGTTTTTGCAGTTGAACAAAATAAAATAAAAAAGCCGTGGAAATCGAATTGACTCCGCGGCTTTTTCTTTGCTTTCAATCAGGAACTTTTTTCATCATTGACTTCGGCAATTTTTTTCTTCTTCTTGGGGTTGAATTTATTCATGGCGTTGTTGATACCTTCACGGACAATGCAGAGCGTTGCAGGGACAAGATAGTTGATTGCCTCTTTGATTTTGATTGAGTCTTCTTCAGTGAAGGGCGAGAGTACATGCTTGTTGACTTTTGACATTGCGGCGTAAGGACTGTCACTGTGAGGAATGGATCTTTCATCAAAAGGCGGTCTGCCAACACCTATTCTGATTCGAGCAAAATTCTCATTGCCGTTGAGATGCTGTATTATTGACTCAATACCGTGATGACCGCCGCCGCTGCCCTTCGGTCTCAGCCTTATAACGCCGGTCTGCAAGTCCATATCATCATGAGCGACAATCAAATCATCAGGGGTTAGTTTGTAATAATCCATAATCGGACGGACAGCCTCGCCGCTCAAATTCATATAAGTCAGCGGCTTGACAAGAAAGATTTTCTCACCATCAACGAAAACATCAGAAATAAGTGCTCTGAAATCTTCACGCCAATTTCCTGCATTTATTTCCTTTGCAATCGCATCAACCAGCATAAAGCCTACATTATGCTTAGTCGTTGCATATTCTGAACCGGGATTCCCAAGTCCGACTATTATCTTCATTACAACCCCAGATACTTTCTCTGCTCATCAGTCAGTGAATCAATCTCAACGCCAAGTGCTTGCAATTTAATCTTAGCAATATCAATGTTGATATTCTCCGGCAGAAGGTAGACGTGATTTTCCATTGTCTGATGATTGTTGAGAATGTGCAACGCCGAGAAGAACTGCACACCGAACGACAAGTCCATAACCTCTGCAGGGTGACCGTCACCACTGGCAAGATTGACAAGTCTGCCCTCTGCAAGAAGATAGACACGCTTGCCATTCTTGAGACTGAATTGCTCAATGTTAGGCTTGACAGTCTTGCGTTCAGAGGAGAGCGCGGCAAGTTCGGGAATATTGATCTCAACATCAAAATGACCTGCATTAGCAAGCATTGCACCGTCTTTCATCAGCTCAAAGTGATTTTTGTTGATGACATCATTGCAGCCCGTCAAAGTAAGGAACAAGTCGCCAATCTTAGCCGCCTCAACCATAGGCATAACCCTAAAGCCGTCAAAGACAGCCTCAATGGATTTAATCGGATCGACTTCGGTGATGACGACATTCGCACCGAGTCCCCTTGCACGCATAGCCGCACCCTTGCCGCACCAGCCATAACCCGCGATAACAACAGTCTTGCCGGCAATGACTAGGTTGGTAGTTCTCATTATACCGTCAAAGGTGGATTGTCCCGTACCGTAGCGGTTATCGAAGAGGTATTTCATATAAGCATCATTTGCGGCAATCATCGGGAAGGCAAGTTCGCCGTCAGCGTCCAGCTTTTTAAGGCGATTGACACCTGTGGTAGTCTCCTCAGAGCCGCCATAGAGGTTGACGGCTAAGTCTTTCTTATTGTGGAGCAGGTGAGTGAGGTCGCCGCCATCGTCAATGATAATATGCGGCTTGTTTTCGACGGATTTTTCAAGGTAGCTGAAATATTCATCATCAGTGCAAGCGTGAGTTGCAAAGACGTTGACGCCGCTTTGAGCAAGTCCGGCACAGACGTCGTCCTGCGTCGAGAGAGGGTTGGAGCCGCAGATTGAAACGTTGGCACCGGCATTGTGGAAAACCTGTGCCATATATGCAGTCTTGGCCTCAAGGTGAAGGCAAATCGTAATATTTAAACCGGCAAATGGCTTGGAGTGACTGTATTTTTCGTTGATGTAATTCATCACCGGCATAAAATTTTTAACCCAGTTGATTTTGTCGGCACCGCTTGCCGAAAGTGACATATCTTTAACTATTGACAATTAAATCTCTCCTATCGTTCAATGTTGTCATTCTCCATATCAAGCTGAAATTTCTCAACGGCAGAAGTAATAATTGAATATTCAAATCCCTTGGTATAGAGAAATTGCTGCATTTTTCTAATGTCAGTCGGATTTTTATATTTTGCTTTAAGCAGGTGAAAAGCCACACGCTCTTCACGTTCCTCATAGTCTTCAGGCTTGAATTTATTGATCAATTCTTCCTTAAAACCCGCAGTAAAGAGTTTGGCAGAAATCTGCCTCATTGAATATCTGTTTGACTGATACATCATATCAAATTGATAGCCGCAAGCCCGCTCATCATTGAGATAGTTGTATTTTTTGAGTTTCTCAATGGCATCGTCAATCTCTTCTTTCGGATACTTGCGAACAGCGAGCTTTTGACGCAATCGCACCTCACTGTGATCTTGACGCGCCAAGAGATCAGTGGCACAAATCAGAGCCGTTCTTTCAGGATTATTCTGCCGTCTCACTTGCTGCGCCTTCTGTTTCATTTGCCACTTCTTTGATCTCGCTCACTTCCGTTTCAGCCTCATTTACTGTGCTTTCAACATCATCTACTTTGCTTTTTTTTCTGCTTGTTGTGGCTCTTTTCCTGCCTGTGCTTTTTTTCTCGCTTGTTGTGGTAGTTGTTGCAGCGGGTACCTTTTCTTCATCATCTATATAATCAGGTTCATCGTAGTCTTCCGGCATTTCCTCTATTACTTCTTCTTTGGGTATGTCAATTTCAAGCCCGCCGAATATTTTATCACGAAGTTCTTTGTCAAGTTCAGCGGCTCTTTGAGGGTGTGTCTTGAAAAATTCTCTAAAATTTTCTCTGCCTTGAATACGAATATCTTTATAAGTGTAATAAGAGCCGCCTTTGGTAACGAATCCGTAGTCAACGCCCATATCAATGAGCATACCCGTCCTTGAGAAACCCTCTCCATAAATTATATCAAATTCCGCCTGCTTCAACGGAGGAGCTACTTTATTCTTGGTGATTTTTACCCTGGTGCGATTCCCGATAACATCAGATCCGTTCTTGATTGCTTCACCCTTACGAACTTCCATACGGACAGAGGCATAAAACTTCAACGCCCTGCCGCCGGTTGTAACTTCAGGATTGCCGAACATTACACCGACTTTTTCACGCATTTGATTGATAAATATAGCTATCGTATTTGTTCTGCTTATATTGCCGGCGAGTTTTCTCATTGCTTGTGACATCATTCTGGCATGAAGACCGACGTGAGAGGCTCCCATATCGCCATCAATTTCAGCCTGCGGAACCAACGCCGCCACAGAGTCAACTACAACCACATCGACTGCAGAACTGCGCACCATAGAATCAAGTATTTCAAGTGCTTGTTCGCCGGAATCCGGCTGGGAAAAGATAAGCGAATTTACATTAACACCGATACTTTCAGCATATAAAGGATCTATAGCATGTTCGGCATCAATAAACATTGCCGTGCCGCCTTGTCTCTGCACCTCAGCTACAACGTGGAGAGCCACTGTCGTCTTGCCGGAAGACTCGGCCCCATAGATCTCAATTATTCTTCCACGAGGCAACCCGCCAATTCCTATTGCCATATCAATGGGGAGTATACCGGTCGACATTATCTGCATTTGAATTTTTTCCCTGTCATCACCAAGACGCATTACAGCACCTTTTCCAAATTGCTTTTCTATGTTTTTCATCGCCGAAGACAAGGCTTCATTTTTATCCATTAGATAAATCACCCTTCAAACTAAATTTTATCTAATGATACCACATTGACGAAAATATGTCTATCTGTTCAAAAATATTTTTGATTGATGATACTTCACGAAGTCAAAAATTTATGCTATGATTATTCTGGAAATTGAAATTAATATATTTAGTAGAATTTTCAGCGATCCAACGCCATTTAATTTTTTCAAGTTAATTATAGTCTTTTTGAGATAATGTTGGAGGGGATTGAATGATAAAAATAATGTTAGTACGGCACGGCGTGACTGAATGGAATGCAACTCAAAGGATTCAAGGGCAATCTGACACTCACCTCGCGCCGGACGGTGTCCATCAAGCCAGACTGTTGACTATACATTTTCCATTTGATACAGTCGACGCGATATACTCAAGCGATCTTAATAGAGCAATGACCACTGCAAAAATCATTGCAAGCCGTTTCAATCTGGAGATAACGCCGGTTAAAGAGTTTCGCGAAATTAATTTTGGAAGTTGGGAAGGCAAGAGTTTTGAAGATATTGCCAAGGAAGAACCTGCCGAATTTAAAAAATTTTTCCTCCAGCCGGATATGCTGATTTTTAAAGGCGGTGAGACTTTTGCCGAACTTCAAAACAGAGCTATAACAATGCTCAAAAAAATAGTGCATGATATTGGCGATAATAAAAATATCGTCATTGTCATGCACGGAGCAATCATCAGAACAATTATAGCTTATATTTTGGAAATGCCGCTCAGAAAGATATGGGCGATCAAGCAACTGAACACGGCGGTAAATATTTTGCGAATTGACGACGATGCCTATTCAATCGAACTGATCAACGACACTCATCATCTGCATATGTAGCCTCAAGTTCTGCCAAAAAGTTGTACCCAATAGTGTTTCCTTGAGTGCATAAAGTCTTCATCATAGTAGTAGCCGACGCCGAGGTAAGTGTAATCAGGGAACATGATATTGTCACGATGGGACGGCGAGTGCATCCACTCATACATAACCTGCTCCGGAGAACTGGAGCCGACAGACAGATTTTCACCTCTGATTTTATACTTTTTGGCGGAGATAATATCCGTACCGTCTTCACCGTTGGGACGGGTGTGTGAAAACACTTCCACGCACTCTTTAGCACGAATATCAGCCCATTCACAGAGATCATCAGCCAGCTTGAGCGGTTTCAAATGCTCTTTAGCTCTCTCCTCGTTGACTAATCTCAATATCTCCTCAGCAAAAGTACTGCGATCGATAGCAGTCTCCCCCTTCTCGTTGCCGATTACATGGAAGAGATACCATTCCTCCTCAGTCGTCTTGTCGACTCGGAAGAAAATAGCCTTGACATATACGTCACCAGGCTTGTTAAAGCGTACTCTTACCTCGCCATTCTTGGCTTTGAAGACTTCGGCAATTTCGGGATCACTAACTTGAAATAGCACTTTGTAGCCTGGAAATCCCCAGATTTTGCCTGTCTGAAAGTTATATTCGCCCTTAATTTCTACCGCCTCTTCTGCAGAAACCACAGACGCATACATCACTATCAAACATATCAAGAATAATAATACTTTTTTCAATGTCAACATCAAAAACACCACCCTACAAAACAAGCAGCACATTCGTCGGAATGTACTGCTATTTTATCTTTATGGCAAAATCTTACCTGATGAAAACTACACTCAAATTGCCAAGGAATCCGCTCTTGCCGTTTTCAAGCAGAACACGGTTGGCATCGGCAACGGAGATAACAGGGTTGCCGTTGTTGTTGTCAAGTCTGACAGCTTTCACAACGAGAGGATTGCTGCCGGCACGGGCAACATTGCTGACATCAGTCGTGTAGCCCGCCATTCCGAGTTCAACGACTTTATCATAATCAAGATTGGAATGACCGTAGATAGCTTGACCGTCTGCATTTTTGATCACCGGAGACATAACCGGCTTTAATCCGAGACCGCGGCAGTCAACAATCAGACCGGTGAAACCGCCGATTGCAGTTGAAGAGGCGGGAGTGGTAGGAACGGTGACAGCAGGTTTAGTCGGAGTGGTTACGGCAGGTATGGTTGGAGTGGTAACCGGCTTGGTTGGAGGAGTTGCAGTCGGTTTGGTTGGTGGAGGAGTGGTTGGTCTGGTTGCAGGTTTGGTCGGCTTTGTGGGGACGGTAACAGTTGCCTTGGTATCAGTGGTGGTTGTAGTAGTGGTGGTTGTGGTAGTCGTTGTTGTGGTTTTGACGTCAATAGTTGTCACAGGGGGTGCCGGAGCAACTTTTGTCTCAGGTTTTGGGAAGTCTACGCGTGTGGTAGGTTTCGGCAAAACAGCTTGAGCAACTGAATTGCTGACGCCGAAGAGGGGAACAGTCATAGTGACTTCATAGCCGCCGCCTGGGATCTCTCTTTCAGAGACGACCTGTGCACCTTGAATCATAGCACTGACATTGGTTCTGATAGTATCATTTGTTACCATCATATTTTCGACGGTAGTCTCAGCATCAACATTGACGCCTTTGATTGATTCTGCCAACTGACGATAAGCATCAACAACAGCCGCACGGCGTGCAAGCAAGCGAGCCTGCACTACATTTACAGCGTTAGACGGAGCTACACCGCTACCGGTTACAGTAACACTTGAAGTATCCCAGTTGAGACCGGTTTGAGCAAAGACGCTGCTGATTGAAAACACCATCACCGCCAGCATTGACATCAAACCTGCCAATACTTTAGAAGTAAATTTCATTTCTATCACCTCAATACATTTTTTTGTATAGAATTTACGTTTAGATTAAGCACGTCCCTTTGCAGCATAGGCATCTTTTAAGTTTTGGATAGCTGCTTTGAAGTTGAAATCGATGGACAACGCACGGTTGAAGTCCTCGATTGCCTTATCATAATCACCTTTGCCATAGTAGGCAACACCGCGATTGTTATACATAACCGCATCATCAAAAGTCTGCTCCAGTGCCCTGGTGAAGTCCGCAATGGCTCTGTCATAGTTCTTTCTGCTCAGGTAAATCAAGCCGCGGTTGTTATAGGTAGCGGTATCATTGGGATCAAGCTCAAGAGCACGGGTATAATCTGCCATTGCTAAGTCCTGTTTGTTGAGAGCATCATAGGCAACGCCTCTGATTGAATAAATGGTTGCATTGTTCGGATTTAAACTGATTGCTTTTGTAAAATCACGGATAGCTTGTTCTCTTTGATCTATAGCAGAATACGCTCTGCCGCGATTTACATAGGCATCTTCAAAATCTGATTTTAACGAAATAGCACGAGTTGCATCATTAACCGCTTGACTACAAAAACTGTTATGCAGAGACTCATTACCTGCAACACCGGCTTCACTGCCAAGCATTATATTCGCATAGCTCCTGTTATTATATGCAACCGCATTATTCATGTCAAGATTGATTGCTTTTGTCAGGTCTTCTACGGCCTGTTTGTATTTTCTCAGTTGAATATAAACTGTGCCGCGATTGTTGTAAGCATCAGCATAGCTTGGATCCAACTCAATAGCCCTTGTCAAGTCGGTCAAGGCTTTATCGTATTCAGATTTCATATTGTAAGCATAGCCGCGATTATTGTACATTATGGCATTATTAGGTTCTATTTGAAGTTTTTGAGTGTAATGTGCAATCGCAGCATCAGCATCAAAATCCTCGGCAGCAACAAAGTTGAAACTCGTCAAAGCCGCGCAGATCATACCGCCGCAGACTAACTTGCGAAATAATTTTTTGTAATTCACAGCAATACCTCCTATCATTACTACTGATTCAGCAATTCATCAAAGTGTTCCTCAACGCAAGAAGACAACTTTAGTCTCATTGAGGAAGTTGGAGGAACTGTTTTCAATCAAGATACGGTTTGCATCAGCGGTGGAGATGACAGGGTTTGCATTGTGATCCATCAGACGAATAGCTTTTATAATCAGAGGGCGGCTGCCTGCGCGAGTAGCTTGACCGGCACTTGAGGCATAACTTACCATACCGTCGGAGATTATTTTATCATAGTTCAAATTTTTGTGGCCATAGATAGGGATCTCTTTGTCGTTCTTGATCACCGGAGACATAACAGGCTTGAGACCCAAGCCGCGGCAGTCAATGATAACGCCGGTGTAGCCGCCGATTGCCTCCATAGGAGATTTTTTGCCGCTGTCGATGGTGGTGTAGATGATTGTGCCGCCTTGCAGACTACCTGCCGGCATTGAAGGAATAACCTCAGGAACAGGAGCAGGAAGAGGCTCAACCACTGTGGTTTGAGGAATAACGGCTTGTGCTATCGAGTTGCTGACGCCGAAGAGGGGAACAGTCATAGTGACTTCATAGCCGCCGCCGGGTATCTCTCTTTCAGAGACGACCTGCGCACCTTGAATCATAGCACTGACTTTGGTTCTGATTACATCGCTGGTGACCATCATATTTTCGACGGTAGTCTCAGCATCGACATTAACACCTTTGATTGACTCGGCAAGTTGACGATAAGCATCAGCAACCGCCGCACGGCGAGCCATCATACGAGCTTGTGCAGGATTGACAGCATTTGCAGGCTGGGCACCCATACCTGTAACAGTAACGCTTGAATTATCCCAGTTGACGTTGTCGGCAGCAAAGACACTGCTGATTGAGAAGACCAAGACTGCCAGCATTGTCGCTAAAACTGAAAAAATCTTTCTCATTACAAATTCCTCCTCATTCCTTTAGTTTCCAATGTTTCCCATTGCCTGTTGAGCATCTGCTTTTTTGGTGAGAACAATCTGATGATTCGGGAACAATACCAGAATTTTGTTATACTCACCTATAGCCGTTCTGTAAACATATCGCCTTTTATCAGCGTTATTATTATTTTTTTCTGCTATACTGCAATAACAATCACCAAGACCAACGATAGCATCTACATAGTAAGGGGCAAGTTCTACTGCCTTTTTAAAATGTTGTAATGCCAATCTATCGTATTGATATACCCATATATATTGATTGTCTGCACCTATGTTCACAGTTTGACTATTAATTTTTTTATCATATCCTTGATAAAGACGGCTCATGGCACGATAGTAGTAAAAAGTAGGATTATTCGGCTCTATCTTTATTGCGGACTCATAGTTTTTATCAGCCTTGTCGTACTCTTTGAGTTCAGTGCGAGCTAACCCGCGCAGCATGTAGGCTTCAGAGTTTTCAGGATCCAGCTTGATAACTTCGTCCAGCACGGCGACAGCCATATCATAATCTTTGCCTTCCATTATCAAATTGTAAGCTCTTTCCATTTGCTGCTTGATGTTCACGTCGACAGGCTTGGTGATGATGTAGAAAAAACCGCTGTGAGGATTTTTAAGATCCTCAAAATCCTCCGCTGCGACAGGATTTATCTGAAATGTCAAACAAGAGGCACCTATCAGCAAAGCCATTGCAACTTTTTTTAACATACCTGCTACCTCTCAAAAAAACAAGAGGGTGGCAAGATATAAAACTTTATTCAAGCCACCCATTAATCGAAAATTATCTCACGAATACAACACTTGTGTTCTCAAGGAAATGAGAGACATTATTTTCGGAAAGGATTCTGTTAGCATCAGCAGTTGATACAACGGGATTACCGCGAAGGACACCGCCGTCAAGAGATACAGCTTTGATAATCAGAGGATTGGAGCCGGCACGAGCAACATTAGTGCTGGTGTCATAGGCATAATCAGCCATACCGTTGGCAATTACTTTATCAGGGTTAAGATTCTTGTGGCCATAGATTGCAACGCCGGCGTCATTTTTGATTACAGGAGACATAACGGGCTTGAGGCCTAAACCGCGGCAATCAATAATCAGACCGGTATAACCGCCGCTGCTTGGAACAGTTACAGTTGGGGCAGGGAAAGTCTCAGGCACGGTTGTGGTTGAGGTTTCGGGAAGAATAGCTTGTGCTATTGAATTTTGAACGCCGAAGATAGGAACTTGCATGGTGACTTCATATCCGCCTTGAATTTCTTTTTCAGCGACAACAACTGCACCTTGAATCATAGCACTGACTTTAGTTCTGATAGTATCGTTGGTGACCATCATATTTTCAACAGTAGTCTCTGCGTCGACGTTGACGCCCTTGATTGACTCGGCAAGCTGGCGATAGGCATCAGCAACTGCTGCACGGCGAGCCATCATACGAGCTTGTGCAGGATTAACAGCTCTTGCCGGTTGGGCTCCCATACCGGTGACTTGTACAACTTTGTTGACCCAGTCAGGTTCTGCCGCTGCAAAAGCACTGAGACTGTTAACACCAATGAAGGCCGCAATAGTGAAAACTACCGCCAACATTCTTACATAGAACATTTTCATCAGGATTACCTTCCTTCTACAATATATTATACTTTAATGGTAGCATAATATCAGCTTTTTTGCAATAATGTTAGATTATAGTTCGATTAAATTTACATTAAAATTAGATTAGTGATGATTTTTCCAATAGTCCAAGGTATGTTCCGCCAGTGCCCTTGAAGAGTTCATGGCAGCCTTCCTCAGAGCGAAGAAGGCAACGTTGTCATCTTTTCCTTTGAGTTTGTAGTCATCGTCAAATTGAAAGATCAAAACACCTGTAAGTCCATCGCCGGAGGGCTTGGAGTCATAACGGCGTGCTTGAAGTCTTGCCGTGCTGCCCCACATGATACCCGTTGCACCTTCGGAGATTTTATCAAGGGCAATCTCACCGATAACGGCATAACCTATGGTTCCGTCATTTTCAACCACATCATTGACACGCTTGCAATAGTCAATAAAAGATTCATCTGCCGGCCCGCCATTGACTATATTGACAACATCTTCATCAGTGTTTTTGAAACCCAAGTTTTCAAAGACGTATTGGTAAGTTTGCAAAACATCACCATAAGCGCGGCTTTTCAAGGAAGGATTGTCAATTCCGGTTATGCGGACAAAGAAGGCAGTTCTATCATCGGTGTTGGCCTCTTGCAGACCCTTTATCTGTGAGCGGACAATTTGACGAAGTTTATCAAAGTCAACCGTGACTTCACCTGTAACAATGATAGCGTTGCCATCTTTCCTCTTGGCAGCGACATTCGCATTTGATGTGACTTCTTTGTAATGACCTTTGACGATTTTTGAGAAGTCGCTTTCAGGAGTGGGATCGGGGGGAATGATGAAGGCAAGGCTGTGACCCGCTGCCGCCATGCACATTCTTTCAATGGCCTTTGCCTCATCGCCTGCTTTATCGAAACCCATGGAGAGGACAGTAACAGGCTTTGCAAGGACTATGGCAGGAATGAACATCACAACAAAGAGAATTGCGGCAAAAAATTTTTTCATATCCACCTCTCCTTTACAATATTAACCTCTGTATCTCAAGTAAATCTTTGCACTGCCGCTTGCATCGGTATCTTCGTCGCCATCTTCCAGGACACCCGGGAGTTGAGTTTTAATATTTTGCTTGATTTCATCAAGAGAACCGGCAGAAGTGGCGTCCACAAAGACTTTTAAGGTGGTAGGCTTATTCTTGTCGTAAAGTGAGCGAATGATCCTGCAATGTGCACTCCTTATCGCTGCCAGTACTTTTTCGCCTTGATTAGTTCTGTCAACAATACCTTCAATCTCGATAGCCACCCTTGTATGCTGGACGCCGCCCTTCATTTCGCCTTGCAGAGTCTCTGCCGCTCTCTTGGCAATTTCTTCAGCGGCAGTTGCCGAGGCACGCTCACGAGCTTTTTTGATAGCCATATCTCTATCAGGATCAACGGCAGTGAAGTATTCGGTGTAGGAATTTGTCTCTGAGGAAACGATACCGACAAGCTGGAACACAGCACTGACGGTTGCAGACCACATTCCACCGGCTTGTTGCACTTTGACAGTAGAGAGAGAACCACGAAGAATACCGTTTACATCTCCTGCCATCATATTGCGAACTTGTTTCCTTGCTTCGGCACGAGCAATGGGATCATCAAAGTCTTTACCTGCGATATACTCTACAACATCATCGGTGGCATGTGTCTTAAAGCCCTGTAAAGCCATTTTGTCATCAACATAGGTTGTAATGATATTAGTTTCGCGATTATTCTGCAGACGACCGTTTTCATCGCGACCGCTCACCGCTACAACGATATGCGTACGTCCTGTTGTATCGGCATTCATGGCATTTTGAATCAGACCTTTGATATTGTCAAATTCGCCAATCATTGTTTGAGCATTTGCCTCAAGATCGACTTCAGCAATCATTATTCCATCTTTTTGGGTGAATTTGGGCGAGCCTTTAACCCTTATATAGCCGTCAGCGTTGGTGACAATCCTGTCGCTGACAATGATCCCCATGCTGACCTCCGTATCGCTTTGGACACGAGTGCCGAGATTTCTCTCAATGCAATTTCTCATTGCATCTTCTTGGGCTTCGCGCTGGGCTTTGATTATATCATTGTTCACTATTGCCGCCATACCACGGAAGACTTCAGCTTCGGCAGTGCTTGGAGTGTGAGCAAATATAAAACCTGCTGTCAAGAGCGACATCAAACCGCCCAAAATCTTCTTGAGTTTCATATTATCACTTCTTTCCTGAGGCAATATTATCTGCTAAACGAATCAAGAGTTCCGTGTAAATATCGGGGAGGCGTTCCTGCTCCAACTCGGCAATGGATCCCGACGGAGGAATAATATACTGTACACTCTTAACGTCAGTGGAAGATTTTTCAGCTTGATTATCCAGCTGCATCTTCAAAAGTGCCTGGTAACCAATATTCTTTACAACGGAGGATTCTTTTTTGGTTTTGAGTTCCTGCCAACCGGCACCGGCAAAGTTGAGATTGATTTTGTGGGCAGGATCCGGCATAGAGAGTGTCATAGTTGCGCCGGAAGTGGACTTGCCACCGGTGAGTGAAAAGAGGGTATCGGAAACGTCGTCCGCTGCAGATCTGTTTCCGGCATTTGCCATGTTGCCACCGTTATTCTTGCCAATCATTGAAACGGGAGGGTAAACAGTGACCTTACCTTTTGCCTGCTCCTGGAATTTTGCACTGTAGAAGGTGCCAAGAAGGGCTTTAATCTTTCCCTGCTGATTTCCGAAGATTTCAGGTGCTTTTTTTGAGGACAAGGCTACGTCCATAACTTCGTAAGTGTCGGGAACTTTCTTGCTGTTGAGATTTTGCAGGGCTTTTTTCAGATCATCAAAGTTCAAATCTCTATCAATGACTTTTTCCATCATGCTGACGTAAGCATTAGCCTCATCAACTTTTGACGGTTGTGAAGTGATAAGATTGTTTATATCGTCGCCCAAAATCACATAACCGCTCAAAGGTATACCGCCGACCATAGTCCAGTTGTTGGCAGTGCTGCCGCCGCGGCAAACTGCAAGATACAAACTGCCGACAACTATGGATTTATAGTAGCTTTTATCCTGGACTTGATATTTTGCATGGAGAGCATCGGACATGATAGCCAGAGGAATGAGGGCTACAGGGACTTCCTCGTCTACATCTGTCAAGACACCTTCATATTCGTAGCTTTCGGCTCCCTCTTTGATAGTGAAAGGCAATTTGCCTGCGTCTCTCGCTGCATAGAGTTTTTTAGTGATAGCATCTGTAATTTTCTTCTTGTTGCCCTTCAATGCCGCATCGCCGCCGCTTACCAGCAACTGATTGGTCTCATCACTCACCAGAAGAAGTTCTTCAGCCCAGATAAGTTCAGGCGTCTTTGCCGCTTCGACTGACTTTGTGAACGGCAACGCAGACGCAACTGTAAAGGCAAGCAGTGCGACAAAAGTCACCATCAAGCGATAAAATTTAAAATACATAAACTAACCCTCCTTAAACAATGCAATCACAAAAAGGCTCGATAATATTGACTGAATCAGCCCAAAATATTATCGAACCTATATATGTATATTATTCCATCACCGAACCGGATTTTTTCATCTGTTTCATAGCATCATCATCGCTGACGTCAGCTATGTTATTTTTCTTTTCGTAGGTTTTGAGTGCGGTTGTCATTGATTTATGATTGCTGCCGATAGCATCGGTGATTGATTTTGCTGTCTTGGCAGTGCCTGAGAGTTTTTGTACAACTTCAAGTTTATCACCCAGGCTGTCGCCGCCCTTTGCAAGAGCTTTAACTGTTCCTGAAATGATACTTACTGCATCTTTTGCCGCAAGAAGTTTATATTTATTGGCGGCTCTGCGTTCTACTTTAGATTGTTTGATAAGCTCGTTTGCTTTCTCTATTTTGGCTTTGTCGTCGCTGTTCATCAAATTATCAGCCGCATCCTGAACTGTCTTTTGATCCATTTTGGTTGCTTCGGTGACGCGTTGAATTGATCCAAGATCAGTTTTGTTGTTTTGAAGATTTGTCAAGGCTGCCTGCATTTGAGCACGCTGCCCGTTGTCCAGACCAAGTGCCTCAGAAATGTTTATAGAGGCTTTGGCATAGCACACTGCCGAGTTGTAGAGATTCAGCATCATGCTCTTTTCATTGTTCTGAAGACTGTCAACGTCGACATTAAGAGCTTTACTTGCTGCTTTTTTGGCAATTCCGCCCAGACTGCCGCCCAAGCCTCCAAGCCCTGCCTCTGCCTTTTTCACGCTGCAGAGATTCTGCAGTGCAGGGTTGTCTTTGTAGATAGTGGTGTAGCGCGTCTGCACCTTGTAGTTATCAAAGATGTCGGCAGACACGTTGAGATAAACCAGCTTGGTGCATTCTGTCGGGTTGTTGGCATCCTGCTTCAGGGTCATGGCCACCAGCACTTCGTCATTACTGCCTGCGGCGTTCTGGATGGTCATCTTATACTCTACAGGCATGTTGCGGCTGTTGATGCGCATGATCTCCACGGGGGCGCTCCACCAACTGCCGTTAAAGCGCGAGAGCATCAGGCTACCATCGATGTAACGCACGCCGTCATCGTTGAACTTG
>CAJODU010000002.1 GCA_905233325.1 uncultured Selenomonadaceae bacterium | reverse complement strand
TATAAACTTATCAATAAAAGATATGAATTCTAGCTATGATGAATGGAGTGAAAGTAGTAAACAAGCAGTAGATGAAGCCCTCAAAATTCAATCTCAAAATTCAAAATCTAAACTTCCATATGCTATTATTTTTATAATTATTATAGTTACGATTATATATTTTGTTTTAAAGTAAAAATTGAAGGGTGGTGCAGATATGAAGAAAAAAATAACAATTCTGTTGACATTGTTGTTGCTGATAATGACTTCTTGTACATCCTTCGCCAAAAAGGGCGTTGTCGTATTTTATAATTCCCGTGGCAAGATATATATTCAAACCGACTATGGTTATATCGTCGATGAAGTTATGAGTGTTCCAATAATTTTAGATCGTGGCAACACCGTAACCGGCGATTTAGAATCATATGGCACACACGAATGACATAACAACAGATGAATTAAGTCTTTGGGACGATGATTATTGGCTCAGTCGTGATAGAGCGATAGATTAGATATAGAGACACACACCTATTAATTCAGCAACAGAGCAGAGGGAAAATACACTTGTATGATCTTTTGGAGGAATTTTCAATGATAAAGAAAGGTATCATCTTAGCGGGCGGCTCAGGGACAAGGCTTTACCCCCTCACGGAGGTAGTCTCCAAGCAGCTAATGCCCGTCTATGACAAGCCGATGATTTACTACCCGCTTTCAGTGCTGATGTTGGCGGGAATCCGCGATATTTTGATAATCACCACGCCGCACGACCAGGCAATGTTCCAAGATTTACTCCTTGACGGCAGCCAGCTCGGCCTGTCAATCAGCTATGCCGTCCAGCCCAAGCCGGAGGGGCTTGCTCAAGCCTTCCTGATTGGCGAAAAGTTCATCAACGGCGACGCTTGCGCCCTCGTGCTGGGGGACAACATCTTCTACGGCGCGGACTTGACTAAAGCCCTTCGTCGTGCCGCCTCTCAAGAGGACGGTGCCACGGTCTTCGCCTACTATGTCAACGATCCCCAAAGTTACGGCGTCGTTGAGTTCGACCGTGAGACCGGCAATGCTATCAGTCTGGAGGAAAAGCCCAAGGAGCCTAAATCCAACTACGCCGTCACCGGATTATACTTCTATGATAACATAATCGTTGATGTGGCAAAGTCTATCAAGCCCTCCGCTCGCGGTGAGCTGGAAATAACCGACGTCAACAAGACTGCGTGTCGAGAAGATGAGGCGCGGTTATGCATGGCTGGACACCGGAACCCACGAATCACTCTTGCAGGCTGGGCAGTTCGTCCACACCATTCAAACCCGTCAAGGCCTCAAAATCTCCTGCATTGAAGAGATTGCCTATCGAATGGAATATATAGACGAAGAGCAGCTCCTTAAACTTGCAGAGCCGCTCTCCAAAAACGAATACGGTAAATATCTTCAGCAGTTAGCCAAGCACGGCAGATAGTATCTCTCGCCCGCCGTTGTTGAGTAATTTAACCGCAAGTGCCTCACCGAGTGCGGCAGAATCCTCAGCCTTGCCGCTCAGCTTGTCACGAATAATATTTTGCCCGTCGATTGAGGCAATCACCGCCTCGACGGTTATTTTTTTGCCTTCAACCTCAGCGAAAACGCCAACGGGCACTTGACAGCCACCCTCGACGACCTTCAAGAAAGCACGCTCGGCGTCAGTGGCGGCTCTTGTGTCGGCGTCGTCGAGGAAGTTTAGCATATTGCGGACTTCAACATTGCCGCTCAACGTCTCAACAGCCAAGGCACCCTGCCCGACGGCGGGTAACATCAAAGAAGGCGGCAAAACCTCGCTGATTTTTCTTTCGTGACCGAGACGCTTAAGCCCCGCAGCCGCAAGGATAATACCGTCAAAGTCGCCTTCGTCCAACTTCTTAAGACGGGTGTCGACATTGCCGCGGAGGTTGTCAATCTGCAAATCAGGCCTCACCGCAAGCAGTTGAGCACGGCGGCGGAGGCTTGAAGTCCCCACCCTAGCCCCCCTCGGCAGCTCTTTGAAAGTTCTATACTTGTTGCTCACGAAGGCGTCAAATGGCTCCGCCCGCTTGATGATGGCGGCAATGGTGAACTCAGGCGGCAGCTCTACAGGCACATCTTTGAGACTATGGACGGCAAGGTCGATCTCCCCTTCAAGCATCGCCACTTCAAGCTCTTTCGTGAAAAGCCCCTTGCCGCCAATCTTCGACAGCGGTGAATCAAGTATCTTGTCGCCCTTAGTCGTGACGCGGACAAGCTCAACCTTGACTTCAGGATACTTGGTCGACAGTGCAAGGGCTATCAAATTCGCCTGCCACAGTGCCAATCTGCTGGAGCGTGTGCCTATTCTTACATATTCCAAAGCCTTATATCCTCGTCAAACATAAAGTTCAACTCATTGCGCTCGACCCTCTCCTTGAGCAATGGAGCATTCATATCCTTTTCAGAGAGGATAGTCGGGTCAAACGGCCAGTCAATATCAATATCGGGGTCGTCCCAGCGGATATTGCCGTCATAGTGCGGAGCGTAGAAGTTGTCGGCCTTGTATTGCACCTCGACGTTATCGGTGAGGGTGAGGAAACCGTGAGCAAAGCCGCGAGGAATGAAGAGTTGACGCTTATTCTCGGCACTGAGCTCCACGCCCACCCACTTCTTGTAGTTGGGGGAACCCTTGCGAATATCAACCGCCACGTCAAAGATAGCCCCGCTTGTGCAGCGGAGGAGCTTGGCCTGTGCCATAGGCTCAATTTGATAGTGCAGCCCCCGCAGAGTCCCCTTGTCGGCAGAGAATGAGTGATTGTCTTGGACAAACTCTACACTGATACCGGCACCCTCGAACTTCTGTTTTGACCAGCTCTCCATAAACCACCCGCGCTCATCACCGAAGACCTGCGGCTCAATAAGATACACGCCCTTCAACTTAGTCTCTGTTACCTTCATTGCAAAATACCCCCCTCAAAATTGCTGCAAGAATCTCACATCATTATCATAGAATAAGCGCAAATCATCAATACCATAGGACAGCATAGCAATGCGCTCAACGCCCATACCAAAGGCAAAGCCGCTGACAACCGTCGGGTCGTAGCCGCTCATTCTCAACACATCAGGGTGAACCATACCCGCACCGAGAATCTCCAGCCAGCCGCTGCCGTGACAGACCTTGCAGTTGGCGTCGTGTCCGTGGCACATCATACAGGAGACATCAACCTCCGTGCTCGGCTCCGTGAATGGAAAGAAACTGGGACGCAGCCTCGCCTGTGCCTTCTCGCCGAAAATCTGTTTGAGGAAATGTTCGAGCGTGCCTTTGAGGTCGCTGAATCTGACGCCCTTATCAATGACGAGACCCTCAACCTGTGTGAACATCGGCGAATGGGAGGCATCATAATCATCACGGCGATAAACCCTGCCGGGAGCAATCATTCTGATAGGTGAGTTCGGCTCGTGGCTCTCCATAGTCCTCGCCTGGACGGGCGAAGTCTGCGTCCTCACCAAAATATCCTCAGTGATATAGAAAGAATCCTGCATATCGCGGGCAGGGTGATCCTTCGGCAAATTCAGTGCCTCGAAGTTGTAATAATCAGTCTCAACCTCAGGACCCTCCTCAACGGTGTAGCCCATCTCCAAGAAGATTTCCTTGATACGGTTGAGGGTCAAAGTCAGCGGGTGAAGATGTCCGGCAGTGACGCGGCGACCCGGTAAAGTCACATCAATCTTCTCGCTTGCCAGCTTGTCAGAAAGCTCCTTCGCTTTGAGTTTGTCGTTCTTCTCGGCGATTAATGCCTCAAGTTCGGCACGTGCCTCATTGACAATCTTGCCTATACGCGGGCGATCTTCGGCAGAAAGCTGACTCATTCCTCTCAGCAATGAAGTCAACTCGCCCTTCTTGCCAAGAAACTTGACGCGAATATTATCCAACTCTTTCAAATTATTTGCTGCGGTTTTGATAGCCTCGCTTGCCCTCTGCCGCAACTCTGATATTTTCTGTTCCAATGAAATCAATTCCTCCTAATCCTCTGTTTCTCTGTTCCACCGATTCTATCAATTAGTTGCTACTGCTCTATCCTACCACAGGACGGCGATTATTGCAAATTTTTTTTAATGAGGCACAATTTTCTGATTGACAAATTCCAAATTTAAATGTACAATGTACAATAAATGGAATGTGTGAGCGTGAAATAATATTTGAGGAGATGTATCAATGAAAAATTGGAAGAAGTTATTGATCTTGGGAGTTGCTTGCTCGGCGATCTTCGGCACAACCCCTGCAAGTGCTGCCTACAGCCTTAATGATGAAGTTTCCAACCCCACGCCCTCACTTATGACAGCCTCACAGATAGGTGTCCTAAAGTATGAAAGTCCCAACGCTGCAATGAAAAATGCAAAGAACAAGGACGCCATTGTGATTTTGAGTTTTGGAACTACCTTCAAAGAAACTCGTGACAAGACTATCGTTGCAACTGCCAAGGAGATAGGCAAGGCTCACCCCAATGTCGAGACAAGGATTGCCTTCACCAGTCACATTGTGATTAAACATATCAAGGAGAATGAGGGCAAATGCGATTACAAGACGCCTGAGGAGACCATTGAAGACCTTCAGCGTGAAGGCTATACCCGCATTGCTTTGGTTTCTTTTGATGTTATACCCGGTATGGAGTACGATTACGCCAAAGCAGTTTTCAACACCTACAAGACCAACTTCAAGGCCATGACGCTCTCTACACCGTTGATGTACTGGCAAGGTCAAGAGGAACAAGCTGATGATGTGCTGGAATTTGTCGAGGCTCTCAAAGAAGATCTGCCCAAGACCGGCAAAGACGAGGCTATCCTCTTCATGGCACACGGCACTCCTCACCCCGCCAATGCTTACTATTCCGTCATCAATACCCGTCTGCACTACGCCAAGATGAAAAACGCCTATGTTTATACTGTTGAAGGCTGGCCGAGAATTGAGCAAGCCACGCATTTCCTCAAGCGTAAGGGCTTTAAGAAGGTTTTGCTTGTCCCGATGATGATGGTTGCCGGTGACCACGCCAACAATGATATGGCGGGCGATGAGGAAGATTCGCATAAATCAATTTTGGAGAAAGAAGGCTTCCAAGTAAGAGCTTATCTGCATGGAATTGGTGAGAACAAGAAAGTGCAAAAGATATTTGTTGAGCGTGCCAACGACGCTTGGAACGCCCTGCAAGGTAAATAAATTCTGTTAATGCTTGCTTTTCCGATTATTAATGATAGAGTAGAAACAAAGAAAAAAAGCGTCCATTGTGGACGCGGCACCTATACGAACGGTCAGCCCCATTAAGGTTTAGAATATAAGCGGTCGCTAAGCTGGAACTTAGGCGGCTACGCTACTTGTGAGTACCAGAATCGTAATTATTGTCGTTGAGATGATGATTGCGATTTTCAGTTTTCTCATAGTATCGCCCTCAATCTGAGGCTAAGTATCGACCGCCTACCGTTTAGGTGTGGAGGATAGTATATCACGAATCGCTGTCATTGTACAGCAATTTTTATTAAAACATAGTCGTCGGATCAATATCAATTATTATATCATCTCTGATATTTAGCTGATACTTTCGCAGAAAGTCAATAACCTTATCAAGCTCTGTAGTCTTGATAATAACAACAAACCTGTATATATCCTTATATTTGGCGACTATCGCAGGAGCAGGTCCCATCATCTCCGAATCTCCCCCCAAGTCAAACTCTTCATCAAAGATATTGACTATTTCTTGTGCGTTGGATTGAACTTTAGTCTCATCTTTGCCAGTGAAGATCAATTTAATCATACGACTGTAAGGCGGATACATCAACTCTTTACGGAGAGGCAGCTCATATTTACAAAAGCTGTCATAATCCTGTTGACAGCCAAAGACAACCGCCTCATGATCGGGATTATAAGCCTGGACGACAACTTTGCCCTTCAGCTCTGCACGCCCCGCTCGACCTGCAGCTTGGGTTATCAACATAAAACATTGCTCACTTGCTCGGAAGTCAGGAAGATTCAAAGTAGCATCAGCACTCAGAATACCGACAGCCGTCACATTGTCAATATCATGCCCCTTGGCGACCATCTGCGTGCCGAATAGAATATCGTACTCGTGTTCCTTGAATTTAGTGATCATTTGCTGGTGAGAGAACTTCTTGCCGGTGGTGTCCCTGTCCATTCGCAATATTTTAGCGTTGGGCAGGGCTATTTTTAAGGCTTGCTCAAGTCTTTGAGTGCCGGAGCCGAAATATTTTATATAGCGGCTGCCGCACTTGGGACAAATATCCGGCGGGGTCTCTTCAATATCACAATGATGACAGCGAAGTTTGCCGTCGCGGTGATAGACCATAGGAAGACCGCAATCAGGGCATTTGATGACCTCACCGCACTCACGGCACATCACAAAGGTTGAGTAACCGCGCCGATTCAGCAGAAGGATAGCCTGTTGCTGATTGTCCAAAGTATTTCGCAAGAGTCTCTGAAGTGAACGTGAAAGGACATTTCGATTGCCGCGTTTGAGTTCCTCACGCATATCAACACATTCAACCTCCGGCAATTCGTTACCCCTGACACGATGGGGCAACTTCAGCATAGTCAGATCACCGGCGGTTGCACGATAGTAAGTATCAAGGCTTGGCGTGGCACTGCCGAGAACGAGAGCGGCATTGTGGAACTTGGCAAACTGTTCAGCGACAACGCGGGCGTGATAGTAAGGAGCTTCCCCCTGCTTGTAAGAATAATCCTGCTCCTCGTCAAGGACAAAAAGCCCCACGTTGTCAATAGGAGTGAAGAGGGCAGACCGCGCACCTATCACAATTCCCACTTCACCGTTGCGAATCTTGTGGAAGGCGTCACCGCGCTCATCAATGGACAGGCGGCTGTGCAGGACGATTATATCTTTGAAGTGCCGCTTGAACTCGTAAACGATCTGCCCTGTGAGTCCAATCTCCGGCACCAAAATAACAGCACGCCGACCGAGCTGTCTGACGCGCTTGGTAATCTCAATATAAACCTGCGTCTTGCCGGAACCCGTGACACCGTAGAGCAAGAAACCGCGATTTTCACCGGCTTTAATGCTGCTGCTCACTGTCTCAATGGCTGCCTTCTGCTCGTCCGTGAGGTCGATATTCTTCTTGTCGGGTTTGATTCCACCATAGCTGTCGCGAAGAATCCGCCTCCGCTCAACTTCAATCATTCCCGAATCTTTGAACAATTTAATGGTTGCTGAAGATATTTTATTTGCCGACAATTCACTATGTCTGAGTTCTATCTTCGATTTCAGCAAATTCAGCAGTCTAAGTTGAGCTTTGGCTTTTTTCGGAGTGACTTCAATGAGTTCGTCAATATTGTATTCAGGCTTGAGTTTGTAAATATTTTCGTAGATGGCTGCAATTTTGCGGCTTTTATTACCAGGCATAAACAGACTCATAGTCTGCGAGAGAGGGCAGAGGTAGAAATCGGCAAGCCACTTCGCAGAGCTCATCATCTCTTCAGTGAACCACGCCTCATCATCAATGGCGGCAATTATTGACTTGAGTGTAAATTCAAAGGCGTTGGGATCTCCCTCATAGACCTTCAAAACGAAACCGTCAACCCTCTGTCTGCCGAACGGAACGGTGACCCGCCAGCCGGCAGTTATATAATTCAGCTTTTCCGGCACGCTGTATGTATAAGTTTGATTTATATTTTTTGCCTTGATATTTGCCCAAATTTCAGCAATCAGCAAAATTTTCACCCCAATTAAAAATATTCAAAACATATGTTTTCGCCAAAAAATGTAAGCAGAGATACTGGACGCTATCATTGCAATTATTATAACAATTCCGAAGCCGGCATTGTTTTCACTCAGCGGCACCGGTACATTCATTCCGAAAAAACTTGATATAACCGTCGGAATTGCTATGATTATCGTCATTGCCGCCAGGAACTTCATCACCATATTTTGATTGTTGGATATGATTGACGAAAAAGTATCCGCAAGGCGCGAGAGTATCTGACTGTACATTTCGACCATTTCGCGTGCCTGCTTGTTTTCTATGATTACATCTTCCAACAAATCCTCATCTTCCTCGTAAATGTCAAGGATACCTTCCAGTGTACGGCTTGAGCGCAGTCTCAACAGCTTTTCGAGGACAGCACCGTTTGACCTCAAAGCCGCATTAAAATAAGTCAAGCCCTTTTGAAGTTCCATAAGCCGCAGTATTTCGCTATTCTTCATTGAATGGCGGAGGCGTTCTTCAATCTCGTCGGAGAGTTTATTAATTTGCCTCAAGTATCTCAAAAAGAATGTTGCCGACTTGTAGAGAATTTGGAAGAGGAATTGAGTTTTCTTGAAAGTACGGAAAAGCCGCGACGTACGCTCGTTGAAGTCGGCAATTACCGGCGTCTCTTCCAGGCAGACTGTGATTAAATGCTGCTTGGTCAGGATTATTGCCAGCGGCAGGGTGTCGTAACTCTCTTCTTCGCGGACTATAGGCACATTCGTCAAAATCATTATGCAGTCATCTTCAACGTCAATGTGAGATCTCTCTTCATCGTCCAAAGCGGAACGTAAAAAGTCCGGCTCGACGTCCGTGAGGCTGCTGATAA
Organism: uncultured Selenomonadaceae bacterium; assembly: GCA_905233325.1. GTDB lineage: Bacteria > Bacillota > Negativicutes > Selenomonadales > Selenomonadaceae > Quinella. The sequence continues at coordinate 21,030 of CAJODU010000002.1, read as the reverse complement.
CTTTCAACTCATAAGGCGTCGGATCTATAATATTAATCCAAGAACCCTTCTCAATCGTCTTGAGTGTCAGCTCTTCCAAGTGGCCTGATTCCAGCGATTTAAATATTTGAAGCATAAGCAGCCTCCTCTCACCTCTGTCTGAAAAGACTCATTATTTTTTATCTATTCAATAACAAAGGAAATTTTCCTTCAACTTTTTCTGAGGAATTGTATTTAGTGAAAATAAAAAAATCTGCCGATATTGACAGATTAATTTATTCAAAATAATGTTTTTTACTAAAAATTAGAAGAAGAATTCAACGCGACCGAAGAGTTTTTCTGCATCGCCGCCGTTGGTGATATATTCACCGTTGAAGTACCTTGCTACAAGACCGATATTCTTCATTGGAGCGAAAGCCGCACCGACGAACCAGCCTTTTGTACCGAGGAGGACATCATCAGTGGTTGCAGCGAAGGAAACATTTGTACCATAGCGTCTGTAACCCGCCCAGACGCCCCAGTCGCCTTTCTCCGGATTATCGCCATAGTTGCCGTAGTCAGCTTGTGCTTGCCAGCCATAGTCCTCATAGTCGGCCTTGGTATTCTTCGCATATGATCCCCAGAGACCAACTTTTTCGGTGAATTTATATCCGGCATTCACAGACCAGATATTAGCTTTATCTTCGCTGCCATTTTTGGAATAGCTGTCAGTTTTGAAGTCGTCATCTTCCAAACGATACCAGCCGGCACCGCCATAAAGACCTTTTTCAGTGTCATATTGCAAATTGATACCCTGCATATTGCTTGGATCGGCATCATTGTCAAATTCACCAAAAGAACCGCCGCCGACCTTATCATCAGCAAGACGACCTGCCATTAACGTTCCCGTCAACTTGCTGCCAAATGATACTTGCACACCGCTGAATTCGGTATCCCAAATCAAGCCGTTTTCATTGGTGAAAAATTCCATCTTACCAACTTTAAGATTGAGCTTGCCATAATCACCTTCAGCCCAGCCGCGAACCAACTCAAAGGAGCTGCCGGTATCTTTGCTCATATCAGCTTCAGCGTCAATACGCGCGTGCAGAGACCAGTGCTTGTTGACTTCTGCTTCCGGCTCAAAACGGAAGATAAAGCCGTCACTGTTTTCTTTGCTCTTGTTGTTGGTTTTGTCGGGATCAGTGCGCTCGCTGGTGTAAGTATATTCGATCTTGCCTGTCCATTTGACTTTGTCGGCATACTTTTCGAGATTGCTTACGCGAACGCCGAGGTTGTTGAGTTCTTCAGCAAATTCTTGTTGAAGTTTGTCAAGAGCTGCCTTATCAGCACCGCTGACGTTGCCGCCTCTTGCCATTGCTTTTGCAACCATTTGTGCCATTTCGTAACGGGTGATGTTGCGGTTACCGAGATAAGTGTTGTCACCATAACCTTCGATAACGCCATCAGCTGCAAGCTGGGTAACTGCATCATAAGCCCAGTGACCGGCAGGCACGTCGCTAAATGGATTTGCCGCCGCAAATGTGGTAGATGCTGCACCGACAATCAACGTAGTTGTCAACGCTGAAATGATTTTCTTATTCATAGAGAAATTCCTCCCAGTTTTTGATATTGCTCATACATTTCAGCTTTCATCTTGGCAGAATTTTTTAGTTGATTGAAATTCGTCAATTCCGTTGCATTGCTCAATAGAACGGAATCTTGAGGCAATCAACCTAAATTTGAGTTTCCTTGTTCCCTCAAAAAAATTTTTCTGCTCGTCTCCTAAAACCTTGCTTATATTACTACTCAAGTAAAAATTTGTCAAGCATTTTGATAAAGAATATCATTTGCTGAAAACTTAATCAAAAAATTTAATAAAAATCTTGACAATTTGACTAATTAGTGATAAGGTTTACTCATTGAAATTTTGGTGCAAGAAATTAACGTATTCTTAGTTGGGAATGTTTGTCCACTCCGTTCAATCACTTGATACAAAGAAGTAGAACAGCAATCCCAAACAAAGGTAGGGGTGAATTGAGTGACAGATGAAAAGAAGGTATTGGTTGAAAATGAGGACGGTGACACCGCTGAAATCAACCTCAACAATACCGGCGACGTTACAGATACCGGCTCTCTTGAGGACGAGGCTCCCGAAGTGCCGACTGATCTGACAGAGACCTTGAAGGCGGAGATTGAACGCTTGAAAGGTGAACTCAATGAAAAGCAAGAAAGATATATGAGGCTGCAGGCAGACTTTGACAACTTCCGCAAGCGCACCGCCAAAGAGAAGACAGAGCTTGCTGCAACTATTGAACAGGCATTTTTGAAAGACTTGCTGCCGCTGCTGGACAATCTCAGCAGAGCCACTGAGGCAGTTGAGCTGGGTGAAGAATCCAACGTCGAAACCCTCAAAAAGGGAATTGAGATGATAAATCAAGAGACAGTTGCAGTAATGGGCAAGCACGGACTTGAACCTATCGACACCGAAGGCAAGGCTTTTGATCCCAACTTCCACCAGGCAGTCAGCAGAGTAGCCGATCCCGACAGGGAAGACGGCACGATTGCAGCGGAACTTCAGCGCGGATATATTGCTCGCGGTCGTGTCATTCGTCCGAGTATGGTGCAAGTCGTCAGTAATGATTAATTGAATACAAAATCTCAAATTGATATACATTTTCATTGACAGGAGGAAGTATCCATGAGTAAGGTTATAGGTATAGATTTAGGTACTACTAATAGTGTTGTGAGCGTTCTTGAGGGCGGTGAGCCTACAGTTATTACAAACCCTGAAGGTAGCAGAATCACCCCTTCGGTTGTCGGTTTCACTAAAGACGGTCAGCGTTTAGTCGGTCAGCTTGCAAAGCGTCAAGCCGTCAGCAATCCTGATAGGACAATCTCCTCAATCAAGCGTCATATGGGTGAGGCAGGTTATAAGGTCACTGTTGATGATAAATCCTACACCCCGCCTGAGATTTCCGCAATGGTTCTGCAAAAGCTCAAAGCCGACGCTGAAGCCTATCTCGGAGAGACTGTCACTCAGGCAGTTATCACTGTTCCTGCATACTTCAGCGACGCCCAGCGTCAAGCCACCAAGGACGCAGGCAAAATTGCCGGTCTTGAGGTGTTGAGAATTATTAACGAGCCGACCGCGGCAGCTCTTGCTTACGGTCTCGATAAGGATCAAGATGAAACCGTCCTCGTATTCGACCTCGGCGGCGGTACATTCGATGTGTCTATCCTTGAACTCAGCGAAGGCACTTTTGAAGTCCAAGCGAGCAACGGCGACACTCACCTCGGTGGCGACGACTTCGACAAGAAGGTTATGGATTGGATGGTTGCCGAGTTCAAGCGCGACAACGGAATTGATCTCAGTCAAGACAAAATGGCAGCTCAGAGACTCCTTGAGGCCGCTGAAAAGGCAAAGATTGAACTTTCCAATATGACGCAGACAAATATCAATCTGCCCTTCATCACTGCAGATTCTTCCGGCCCCAAGCATTTAGACTTGACTTTAAGCCGTGCAAAGTTCGACGAACTCACCCGCGATCTCGTTGAGCGCACTATGGGACCGACCAAGCTCGCAATGAAGGACGCAGGACTCACCGGCGACAATATAGATAAAATTATCCTCGTCGGCGGTTCTTCCAGAATACCCGCTGTTCAAAATGCGATCCGTGAGATTCTCGGCAAAGAGCCAAGCAAGGGCATTAACCCTGATGAGTGCGTCTCCGTCGGTGCAGCTATCCAAGGCGGTATCCTCAGCGGCGAAAAGAAAGACATTCTCCTTCTCGATGTCACACCGCTTTCACTCGGTATTGAGACTCTCGGCGGCGTCTGCACCAAGATCATTGAGCGCAATACCACCATTCCTACCCGCAAGTCTCAAGTCTTCTCAACCGCGGCGGACAATCAGACCAGCGTTGAAATTCACGTCCTGCAGGGTGAGCGTGAAATGGCGTCCGGCAATAAGACCCTCGGCAAGTTCATTCTCTCCGATATTCCTTCAGCACCGCGCGGAGTTCCGCAGATTGAAGTTACCTTCGATATTGACAGCAACGGTATCGTCAACGTCAGTGCAAAAGACCTCGGCACCGGCAAGGAGCAGAAGATTGTTATTCAGTCCTCCAGCGGTATGAGCAAAGACGATATTGATAAGATGGTCAAAGAGGCCGAAGCACACGCAGCGGAGGATAAGGCACAGAAAGAGGCGGCAGATGCCAAGAATGAGGCAGAGCAGACTGTCTATCAAGCAGAGAAGACCTGCAAAGACTTTGAAGGCAAGGTTGATGAGGATTTAATCAGAAATGTCCGCACAGCCAATGAGAAACTTGAACAGGCTCTCAAAGACAATTCTGATGTTGAAACCCTCAAAAAGTCCAGCGAAGATGTCCGTCAGGCTCTCTACAAACTCAGTGAGGCAGCTTATAAAGCCGGTGCGGCAAATGCTCAAGGGCAGCCTAATGCAGACTTCACTCAACAGGAGCAGTCTTCTTCCGCCAACAATAACGACGACAACACCGTAGATGCCGAATACAGCGAAGTCAAAGAAGACAAGAAGTAATTTAGCAATAACGACAGCGATAATGACAGATGACAAATAGCAGACAGCAACAGGATTCACGATATATTGAAGCTGTCTGCTGCTTTTTGTCAAGGGAGTGGAAATATTGGCAGGAGAAGCAAAAAAAGATTATTACGAAGTGCTTGGCGTAAACAAGAACGCCACGGACGATGAAATAAAAAAGGCCTACAAAAAGCTGGCGAAGAAATGGCACCCCGATTTAAACGCCGACAACAAGAAAAAAGCTGAAGAGATGATGAAGGAAATCAACGAGGCTTATGATGTCCTCAAGGATCCCAAGAAGCGGGCACAGTATGATCAATTCGGTCACGCAGCCTTCACCGGCGGTGGCGGCGGCGGATACAGAGGCTCCGGCTTTGAAGATATATTCCGCGGCGGCGGTGGCGGTTTCGGCGGTTTTGGTTTCGATATGGGCGATATTTTCGACACCTTCTTTGGTGGCGGACGCGGGCAGAGACGCCAAGCTCGCGACGATGGACCTGTCAGAGGAGCCGATCTCCGTTATGATTTGACGCTGGATTTTGAAGATGCCGCCTTCGGTAAGGATATGACACTGAAGGTGCCCAGGTTGGAGACTTGTAAAGAGTGCAACGGTACAGGCGCGGCACCCGGCACCAGCCCTGAAATTTGTCCCGACTGTCACGGTATGGGGCAGCGTCAAACTGTAACAAGGACGCCCTTTGGACAGATACAGACTGCCAGACCCTGCGAACGCTGTCACGGCACCGGCAAAATCGTCAAAACACCTTGCAATCACTGCCACGGCGAAGGTAAAGTCAAAAATATTCGTGACATCAACGTCCACATTCCGAAAGGCGTCAACGTCGGCACAAGGGTCAGAATACAGGGCGGCGGTCAAGCAGGTGAGCGCGGCGGTCAGCCCGGGGATCTCTATGTATATATCAATATCAAACCTCACAAATTCTTCAAACGTGAGGGCAGCAACGTCTACTGTGAGGCTCCTGTTTCATTTGTTCAAGCAGCACTCGGTGCAACTATAGAAGTTCCGACCATTGATGGAAAAATTGAAATGAAAATTCCGGCGGGTATTCAATCCGGCACTGTCCAAAAAATCAGCGGTAAAGGTATACCCAACCTGCGCGGAGAAGGGCGCGGTGATCAATTCGTTACTGTCAAAGTGCTTACGCCTCTGAATTTAACGGATCGACAGAAAAAACTTTTGCAGGAATTTGAGAGCGGTGTTGACGATGATAGAGTCCACCCTGAAAAAAAAAATTTTATAGACAAACTTAAAAGTTTTTTTAAATAAATTTTGGCTAAAAAAGAGACTTGAAGGAATATCACTTCAAATCTTTTTTATTTTTATTACCTTTACAAATTTCGATCTGAAAAAGTTACAAATTAAATTTTGGTTAAAATTTCATAATAGTATTGACTAATTGACTAATTTGATATTATAATACTTAATTGAATGTTACAATAGATAATTTAAGCGAGGTTATCTGTTTTCACATAGAATAAAACGTTGAGAGGGGAACTGTATGCAAAATGCCTGAAGAACAAGCAACTCAAATAGAAAATCGCACAGGTGTTATTTCGATAGTAAAAATCCTGCAGCATTTTGGCGTAAAAGATGTAAAACAAATCATTGATGATAATCCCGATACTGATGATCAGGTTACTTGGGAACGTCTGCAAAAGATTGCTAAAAAGTATGGAGTCAGAAGTAATGTTATTCGTCCGACGATTGACGAACTTCGCGAGGTGGAATATCCCGCCGTTGCAAGAATGACGGACGGTGCCTATGTGACAATCGGCAGTGCAAATGATGAAGTTGTCTTAATGCTGGATCCGCGCGAACAGAAAGCAACCGCAATGAATGTCAAGCAGTTTTTGGAATCCTGGACAAATGAACTTCTTGTATTTTCGGCGGTATTTAGTTGGACTTGGTTCAAGAAGCGATATAATGTTGATTGGTTTATGATGGTCATGAAGCGGTATAAGAAGCCGCTTGGTGAAGTATTGGTGGCCAGCTTCTTCCTGCAGCTCATGGGAATAGGTATGCCGCTCATAACCCAGGTTATCATTGACAAGGTTATAGGTAATGATGGCTTGTCAACATTAACGGTTATCGGCGCGGCAATGTGTATATTCTTCTTCATGCAGTCGCTGTTGACGCTCATTAAAACCTATTTACTCAATCATACTACAAACAAGTTGGACGCAATCCTAGGCACAAGACTGTTTAGACATTTGATCTCGCTGCCGTTGCCGTACTTTGAGAGGCGGCGCGTCGGTGATACACTCATGCGTGTCGGTGCCCTCAGTCAAGTTCGCGGTTTCTTGACAGGTTCCGGTCTCATGACTGTGTTGGACGTTATATTCTCTATCGTCTTCATTGGCTTTATGCTGTGGTATTCCGTGCCGTTGACACTCATTGCACTCATAACCATACCATTATATGTGGCGCAGAATATTTGGGCAGTGCCGATTATCAAGCGAAAGATTGAGGCAGTCTGGAGAACGGGCGCAATGAACAACGCCTTCATGGTTGAGTCAATCACCAACATAGAAACTATCAAGGCCTTGGCAGTTGAGCCGCAATTTACCAACAAATGGGAAAATCTTTTGGCAAGATATGTCCGCACAACGTTCGAGAATTTGAAATTCAACCTTGTTATCAACGGCTTTAGCAGCATAGTGCAAGTCTTGATCTCAATGGGTATTCTCTGGTATGGCGGCCATATGGTTATGGATGGCGAGTTTACACTTGGTCAGTTGATTGCATTTCAAATGATCTCAAAACAAGCCCTTGATCCTATGACTAAGCTCTTGACAATGTGGCCGCAAGTCCAGCAGGTCGGTCTTTCACTTGAGCGTATAGGTGATATTCTCAACACCGGCATGGAACCCATAGTCAAAGAGATGGGCAAGCGCGGTCCGGATAGAGTTGACGGGGCAATTCAGATTAATGATGTTTCATTCCGCTATCGTGTAGATTTGCCGCTTGTTCTCAAGAATGTCAGTGTGAATATTGCCCCCGGTATGAAAGTCGGTATTGTCGGTCGTTCAGGCTCCGGTAAATCAACATTGACTAACCTCGTGCAGAATCTGTACATTCCGGAATCAGGTCAGATTATAATCGGCGGCGTTGATACTCGTGAGGCAAACTTGAGCTGGCTGAGAAATCAGATCGGCGTTGTTATGCAGGAGAATTACCTCTTCAACTCAAGTGTCCGTGACAATATAGCCGTCAGCAGACCAACTGCGACGATGGACGAGATCATTCGCGCAGCGCGTCTTGCCGGTGCTCATGACTTCATCTTGGAGCTCAAAGAAGGCTATGATACTAAGGTCGGTGAGCGCGGTGATTCTCTCTCCGGCGGTCAGCGTCAACGTGTTGCCATTGCTCGTGCTCTCCTGGCTAATCCGCCTATCCTTATCTTCGATGAGGCGACATCAGCCCTTGACTATGAGTCGGAGCGTATCATCTTGAATAATATGGAAGCAATCGGTGCCCAGCGTACAATGTTGATTATAGCTCACAGACTGAGTGCCGTCAGAAAGTGCGATAAGATTATCGTTGTTGATAAAGGTGAGATCGTTGAGTCCGGCACTCATGATGAATTGTTGGCAATGGGCGGCTTATACCGCTACTTACACGATCAACAGGAAGGCAAGTAGTTAATAACGGGGTGATATAGAGATGAAGAAGTTTTGGAATTGGTTGGTACACGGCGAGGAACGTGAAAAGGAAACAGAGTTCCTGCCTGCGATATTGGAAGTAACAGAGACACCGCCGTCGCCGGTCGGCAGAACTGTTATGTGGACGGTTTTGGTGTTATTGGTTGTTGGAATAGCTTGGTCTATCTTAGGGCATATTAATGAAGTGGCTGTCGCGAATGGTAAAGTATCGGGACACGCAAAAACCATTCAAGTCAAAAATAAAGGTGTCGTCAAAGAGATAAAAGTAATTGACGGGCAACATGTAGAAGAAGGAGATGAGTTGGTAATACTTGATCCGACGACTACAACTGCGGATTATGATAATCTCAAAAAGCGTGCTGCCTATTACAAGCTGGATATTCAGAGATTGACGGCAGAACTTACAGGTCAGCCCTTCGTGCCGGAGAGAGATCCCGATCTGGAGTCTCACGATCTCGCGGCTGAATTGTCACTCTATCAGAGCCGCGTCAGAGATTATCAAACTCAAAGACAGTCACGTCAAGATGTGGTAAATCAGAAGAAGGCAAGACTCCAGGCAACTCAAGCAACCTATGAAAAGTATTCTGAAGGTCTCAAAATCGCACAGGATAAGGAATCACGCCTTGAGCAACTCATTCAGGAAAGTGCTATATCAGAATTCCAGCTCCTTGAGCAACAGAAAGAGACTATAGAATATGCCAAGAATGCACAGGCAACGCTGGACGAAATCAACAGCACTCAAGCTGAGATCGCAGAGGCAGAGCAGAATCTTGCAAACATTGATGCCGCATATCGTAAGGATATAATGACTGCACTCGTCGAAGCCAAGAAAGAGTACTACAGTTTGGAAGAATCAATCAAGAAAGCTGAAGAAGATTCCCGTCTGGCAACGATTGTTGCACCTGTCAGCGGCAGGGTTTTCGAGTTGGATATTCATACTATCGGCGGTATCGTTACCGACGCTCAAAAACTCATGCAGATTATTCCTGACGGCACTGATATGCAATTTGAAGTTTATGCCGACAACAAAGACATAGGTTTCATTAAGATCGGTCAAACTGCTGAAGTCAAAATTACAACCTTTAACTTCCAAAAATTCGGTATGATTGATGCTGTGGTTGAAGAGATCAGTGCAAATGCCGTTGATGATAAGCAAGACGTTGAGAAACATGGTAAATTCAAACTTATGTTAAAACCCTTGAAAAACTATGTAGATGTTGAAGGCACAATGGTTGAGCTTGCCCCCGGTATGAGCGTCAGTGCCGAAATCAAGATCAGAGAGAAACGTATAATTGACTTCTTCCTCGATCCATTCAGAAAATACACTTCAGAAGCCTTGAGAGAGCGGTGAGAAAATGGCAGATAAAATGAATCTCAACAAAGGCAGCGAAAATAACGACAACAATGGTGATAATAAATCCATGGTGCCGAGCGGCGGCGGTCAAGTCGTCGGAGGCGGCGGCAATAACGGTAACGGTAAAGGCGGCAAGCAAGCACTTGGTCAGATCCAGCTTGCTAAAATGCCGGCAAATGCCGTCTCCACTGAGGTCAAAAAGCCCACTGATGGTGGTCGAATCAACGGTATTGATACGGGTCTCGCCTGTCTCATAGCCATTGCAAAGTATTACAACATTCCCGCCGAATATCGTCAGCTTGAGCGTGCTTACGTCTACGAGGAAGGCAGTGTTGACACTACCACAATCGTCCGCGCTGCCCGCGATCTTAAACTCAAGGCGAGGGCTTACAGCGATCTCACCGAAAATGATTTAAACGCCTTGGTCTATCCCGTGCTGATTCGCATGAAGGACGGGCGCAGCGTTGTCATAACGACCATTCACGAAAACGATATATATATAATGGATCCCGTCTTCTCGCAGGAGCCTGTCAAGGCGGATCGTTACAAACTTCTCGGAGATTGGAGCGGTGAAGCGGTACTCTTCACCCGCCGCTTTGAACTCGACAAAAAGTTCCAGCAATTCGGTTTTCGCTGGTTCATTCCCGTTATATCCAAGTATGGCAAGCATCTCCGCAATGTCCTTTGGGTCTCGCTGATCCTGCAGCTTTTAGGTCTTGCCTCGCCGTTCTTTGTGCAAAATATCATTGATAAAGTCCTCGTACACAGAGCCTCAGATGCGCTTGATATATTGGTGCTCGGTATGATTGTCTGCACAGTCTTCCAAACATGGATCATGTCCGTGCGTGCATATCTGTTCTCGAATATCGCAAGTAAAATGGACGTTACCCTCTCGTCAAGACTTTTCAAAAATATTACGGCACTGCCTGTCAAGTACTTCCAAAAGTGGCAGGTTGGTGATGTTGTCTCGCGTGTCGGTGAGCTTGAGACTCTGAGATCATTCTTGACGGGTTCAAGTTTGACGATTATCCTTGATATAGTCTTCGCGCTCCTCTACTTCGGCGTCATGTTCCTGTATAACCGAATCCTCTGCGCCTTAGTCGTGGTTATGCTGCCGTCGTTCGTCATTCTCAATCTGATAGTTGCACCGATATTCAAACGAATGATTAACGAGCGATTCTTGATTGGTGCTGAAAATCGTTCCTTCTTGATTGAAACGATCACCGGAATACATACAGTTAAAGCCTCAAGCGTTGAGCCTCACTTCATTCGTCGATATGAGGAGATGCTTGCAAGATTGGTCAATTCCTCACTCGCCGTTATCAACCTTGCAAACGTCGCCAACACAATAGCAACCTTCCTGCACAGTATGTTCAATCTCTTGATCCTCTGGATTGGTTCCTACTACGTCATGGAAGGTGAGATCACCGTCGGTGAATTGATTGCATTCCAGATGATTTCGGGTCAGTTGATTGCACCTGTTATGAGATTGATTAATCAGTGGCAATACTTCCAACAAGTCCGCGTATCAATGGAGCGTCTCGCGGACATCATGGACGAAGAGACAGAGCCCGCCTTCAACCCTTCACGCACAACCCTTCCAAGTCTGCGCGGGGATATTGCCCTTGAGAAACTGGCCTTCAGCTACACGCCGGAGGGCGGCAAAGTCCTTGACAATATCAATATCAGGATACCTGCAGGAATGAAGGTCGGTATTGTCGGGCGTTCGGGTTCCGGCAAGTCGACATTGACGAAATTGATTCAGCGTCTCTTCTTGCCTGATAGCGGCAGAATCCTCATTGACGGCGTTGATATTGCACAGGTTGAGCCGGCTTGGTTGCGTCGTCAAATCGGCGTTGTTCTTCAAGACAGTATGCTGTTCTCCGGCACGATTGAAGAGAATATCCGCCTTGCTGCGCCTAATGCCACTCATGAAGATGTTGTTAAGGCGGCTAAACTCGCCGGTGCTGATGAGTTTATTGATCAGTTCCCTCACGGTTATGAAACTTTCGTCGGTGAGCGCGGCAGTCTCCTCAGCGGTGGTCAGCGTCAAAGAATCGCTATAGCAAGAGCATTAATCACTGATCCGAGGATACTGATATTTGATGAGGCAACTTCTGCACTTGACTATGAGTCCGAAAATATTATCATGAGTAATATTGAGCCCATTGCTGCGGGACGTACAATGCTCATGATTGCACACAGATTGAGCACTGTCCGCGATTGTGATGCTATAGTCGTCATTGAGAAAGGGCGTATCATTGAGGCTGGCAGCCACGACGAACTTATCAAGCGTAATGGTGCCTATACTAAACTCTATCAAGCACAAATGGCATAAGGAGGCCTATTTGATGAATATATTCATACTGCACCCGTCATTCCCTGCACAATATCTTAACATTGCACCATACCTTGCAAGGAATCCCGATAACCAAGTATTCTTCCTGTCAAAGGAGAATTCAATCAAAACCAACCTCAGAGGCGTTACTTTGGCACTTTACAAAAAGCCTAATGATGAGGCGGAGAACTGGGCAAAGACTTGCGGACCTCTCCGTCCTGCTGCTGAGGCTGTCCTTGAGGGGCAAGCTGTAGTCAGAGCATTGGAGTGGATGGCCAGCGAGAAAAATATAAAGCCTGATGTTATCATTGCACACACCGGCTGGGGCAGCACTCTTTACTGCAAGGACGTCTATCCCGATGTGCCGATTATGGGTTACTTTGAATGGTATTATAAGGCTCTCAACAGTGATAGTTTCTGGTGGCCGGACGAGATACCTCAAATGCAAAACAAAATCTCAATCCGCACGAGAAATGCTCATCATCTAATGAATCTTGAACTGTGTGATGTCGGTGTCACGCCTACTCAATGGCAATATGCACAAATGCCGGAAGTATTCAAGCCTAAGATTAAAGTCATTCACGAGGGTATTGATACTGACTTCTGCTCACCTGATCCCGAAGGCAGAAAGCCGGGGGTTGATCTTGATGATGTTGATCTGCATCTGCCTGAAGGTACTGAGATTATTACTTATGTTGCTCGCGGCTTTGAGATGTATCGTGGTTTCCCTTACTTTATGGACGCTCTGAGACTTGTTTTGGAACGTCGCCCCAACACTCACGTCATTTTAGTCGGCAAGGACAGGATTTGCTACGGTGCCCAGCTCAAAGACACCACCTACCAAAAACTTGAGGAAGAGAAGGGCGGCTATGATCCTAACCGCGTACACTTTGTCGGTCTGAGGAATCGCGGCGACTACAGAAAGATTCTCCGTGCCTCAAGCTGCCATGTCTATTTGACCCGCCCGTTCGTCTTGAGCTGGTCTTTCCTTGAGGCTATGAGCTTCGGCTGCCCGATTGTCGGCTCCAAGACTCCGCCTGTTGAGGAAGTTATGGAGGATAACGTCAACGGCTTGCTTGCTGAGTTCAGATCACCCTACCACATTGCAAGGCGTATGGAAGAGATTCTCGATGACAAGGAACTCGCGGCACGTCTTGGCAAGAAGGCCAGGGAAACTATTATGGATCGCTTTGAACTCAATAAATGTATGCGTAAGCAGGAAGATTTGATGTACAGTCTCGTCAGGTGAGGTATTGATATGAGCATTTACACAAAGACAGGCGACGACGGCACAACCGGCCTCTACACCGGTGAGAGAGTGGCTAAGGATTCGTTGAGGGTGCAGGTTTACGGCACGATTGATGAGGCTGATTCCGCACTTGCAATGAGCCGTGCCTTCGCTAAAGATCCTGCTGTCAAAGAGAGGATATATAAACTTCAAAAGCTCATGCCGCTGCTTATGGCTGACTTGGCAAGTCTCAATCAACCGCCGATGATTAAATCAGAACACATTGCAGAGCTGGAGGCTGATATAGATGCAATGGAGGCTGCCCTGCCGCCGCTGAGATCATTCGTGATACCTGGTGACAGTCAAGCCGGAGCCTTCCTTGACTTGGCAAGGACAGTTACGAGACGGGCTGAGCGTCTATTCCTGACATTATCAAAGAGTGAAGATACACACGATGTTGATAAATTGTTACTGAATCGCCTTTCTGACTACTGCTTTATGTTGATGAGACTTGAAGACAGAATTGAAGGTTAAATGAGAAAATTTATCAAAAGTATTGACAAAGTTGTAATAAACGTGATATAAATATATTGTGTTTAACGTGTTGCGGGCGTGGCGGAATTGGCAGACGCGCCGGACTTAGGATCCGGTGACTTCGGTCGTAAGGGTTCAACTCCCTTCGTCCGCACCATTAATCAGCTTGGAGTGAAGGTTATGATTAAAAAACTTGGTATCAGTGCTGTTGCGGCATTGATTGTGCTGGGAACTCTGTCAATCACTGAGGCTGCAAATGCAGACAACGGTCAGAATGAACTCTGTCGCCGCGGCGGTTACTGCTACGATCAAAATTACAGCAACGGTGACAACAATGATAATTGCTACGGCTATGACAACGGCTACTGTGGCAGAGGTCGCGGCTGCCGGTAATAATGATTGATCAATACCGTAGTGTAATATATAGATATGGTTAAGCTGTTCGTTAAAAGAATGGCTTTTTTTGTTATGATTAATCTTTCAAAAAAATCTCAAAAAAAAACAGTCCCAAGGACTGTACAGTATTCGACGCTAAGTTATAATATGGGGTTAAATTCTTTGCTGATAGACTTGACACATTCATCAAAAGCCCCATACTTGGCAGCTCCTCTGTTGCCCGTCCAGTTTCGGGTTGCACTGAATTTTGTAATAACTTTCTCTCTATCAACCAAAAAGCCGGTGACGGTGAGCGAGGTATCATAGACGATATGAGATTTTATAACGACTGTATTGGCACTGGCGGCAGTATTATCGCCGTTTGTGTCAATAATAGGATCATCAACAACCAGATATATAACCTTATCATAATTACCATATGAAACAAAATCTAAGAAGGTCTCTTTTGAAGTTCTGCCCTCTTCGGTTATATTTTTTTCTTCTAAATAATTTTGAAATTGATTCAAAATTACATCACTTGCTAATATAGTTACGCTTTCATTTTTGGAATAATCGCCGGTAACATCACGAAGTGCGCTGTCAAATACGTTTCTCTTTTTGTTGACGGCTTTCTCAAAGGATTTTTTAGCAGACTTGGCATAATGCTCCGATTTAAAGGCAGGATCATTGCCGATTATTACAACGGCAACCTTTTTCTTGGCTTCATCAGGGATTTTTTCAGCAAATACATTATTCACTGCAGAAATTTGAGTTATGATGACACCGACAATCAGAACCATAAAAAATATAAATTTTCTCATAATCATAGCCTCCAAACATTTCAAAAAATTTTTAGAGTTAATATAAAAATTATATAAATTTATCTGAAAGCTGTCAACACGAAATAGAATTTTAAACTCTTTCACCCTTCAAGAGCCAGGTCTGCGGTTGTGTTACCTTGACATTGATGAAGTCACCTGGCTGTTCTTCGCTGTGCTTGAAGAGAACGAGCTTATTTGTCCGCGTCCTGCCGGTGTAGATCGTCTCATCAGTCTTGCTGGCACCTTCGACCAACACCTCAAAAACTTGACTATCAAGCTGCTCATTGATTGCAAGGCTGATCTCATTTTGAACGTCCATTAATTTTTTAAGTCGCTCGTGCTTGATAGCATCGTCAACTTGATTATCAAACTCCGCCGCAGGTGTGCCGCTGCGCTTGGAATATATGAAAGTGTACGCCGCATCGAATTTAATCTCACGAATGAAATCAAGCGTTTCGTTAAAAGTATCGTCCGTCTCGCCGGGGAATCCTACAATTAAATCTGTAGTCAAGCTGACGTTGGGTATATTTTGACGAATCCTTTGGACAAGGCGGCGATATTGATCGACTGTATAGACGCGATTCATCTTCTTGAGTATAGGATCGGAACCATACTGAACAGGCAAATGGATATGCTCACAAATATGCTTGCCTGTGCGGATAGCTGCAATCAATTCGTCAGACAGATCTTTAGGGTGGGAAGTCATAAATCGCAGACGTCTCAAGCCCTCAATTTTGTCAACCTCAGTGAGAAGTTCAGCAAAGTTGGCGAGTTTGTGATCTTTGCCGTATGAATTGACATTCTGCCCCAACAAGGTGACTTCAACAATGCCGGACTTGACTGCGGCTTTAATCTCGTTGATAATATCTTCAGGCAGACGGCTCCTCTCACGTCCGCGGACATAAGGGACAATGCAGTAGGTGCAGAAATTGTTGCAACCGTACATGATGGGTACAAACTCAGCAAAGACATTTTGTGCAGGTGAGAATGCAGGATATTGAGAGAAGCTCTCGCCTTCACTGCCATTGACATCAGAAGTGTCAACAATATGGCTTGGAACTTCCTCAAGAGATTGTACAACGCGAATGAGTTCACTCGTTCTGCCGGTGCCGAGTACAAAATCAATGTGAGGTGCACGGCGAATTAAACTTTCTCCCTCTTTCTGTGCCATGCAGCCCGTGATCCCAATTATCAGCTTGGGATTTTGTCTCTTTAGGTGCTTGAGTTCTCCTATCTTGCCATATACTCGATCTTCCGCTGACTCTCTCACGCAGCAGGTGTTGATTAAAATTAAATCTGCCGCATCAAAATCGTCAACATATTCGTAACCAATAGTTTGAAGCTGTCCCGCCATTCGCTCGGAATCGGCAACATTCATTTGACAGCCATAGGTAAGGATTTTCATTTTCTTATTCATTGCTTTATTTTAGCATTAAACTAAATTTTAATCAAATGTTTAATGTTAAAAACTTTAATTTTGCAGGAATTTTTAAATTGACGTATAAATAATCAATGTTAGGTTTTCGCAATTACATTAATATTATGATTATAGTTTAGGAGGGCTGTCAAATGTTTCAGCAACCGGAGCAAATGGATTTATTGACGGGTCTTCCGAATATTACTTACTTTCGCAGTATATCTCAAAAAATTCTTGACGACCCTAAGGAACGAGCCAAAGGACTGGCTTTTATCTACTTCAATATAAAGAATTTTCGCTCCTTCAACTATTATTATGGTTTTGATGCAGGTGATCGTTATTTAATAAAAGTCGGCAATATCATTAAAAACAATTTTCCTGAGATGTATGTCTCAAGATTTGCTGATGATCACTTTATGGTTATTACTTATAATCACAATATTGAAGGAAGATTGCAGCTTCTTCGCGAGCAGGCGACTGTCCAAAAGATGAGCAAGTCTATGACGATAAAGGCCGGTATATATGTTGTGCCGGAGAGAGGTGCTCAAAATGCCGTCCGTGCTTATGATAAGGCTAAACTTGCCTGTGAGAGCATAAAAAAAATATCTGCTACTGCGACTTGCTATTATACCGACGAGCTTGGTCAGCGTGAAGTACTCAGAGAACATATTATTGAAAGCCTTGACGAAGCTATAGCAAACAATTACATAAAAGTATACTATCAGCCTATCATTCACGTTGTCAGCGGCCGCCTCTGCGGTTATGAAGGTCTTTCCAGGTGGAATGATCCAAAATTTGGCTTTTTGTCACCTGCTGATTTTATAACCACTCTTGAGGATGCCCGTCTGATTCACCGTCTTGATACTTATATGATACACAAAATCTGCTACGACATTCGCAGTGCTGTAGAAAGAGGTTTTCCCGTTGTGCCGGTCTCTGTCAATCTTTCTGCTCTTGACTTCCAAATGGCGGATATGCCGGTTATTGCAGTTCAAGCTCTCAGAGAGACTGATTTGACGCCTGACTTGATTAACCTTGAGATCACTGAAGTTGCATTGAGAAGTAAAACTAATGACGTTCACGGCGTTTTGGAACGTTTCCACTCTGCAGGTTTTGAGATATGGATGGACAACTTCGGCAGCAAGTACTCTTCACTGAATATTTTGGAAGAAGTCGATATTGACTTGCTGAAGGTTGATATGCGCTTTCTGAAAAATTTCCATACCAGCTCACGATCCCGTGCAATCCTCAAAAATATAATGAATATGGCTAAGGAGATCGGTATAAGAACCTTGATGGAGGGCGTCGAAGATGGAGAGGTTTTGGAGTTCCTCAGACAAACCGGCTGCGAGAAGGCACAAGGTTATCTTTTCGGCAAGCCCGCTGAAATTACTGATCTAAGCCATATGGAACTTAACCCTGAATCTAAAGAAATTCGCCGCTATTATGATGCAATCGGCAATGTCAATCTGCTTTCACAGACACCATTGAAAACAGGCTGGTCTGAAGAGGCGAGCAAACCTGCCGCCAATGCAGATTTTAACGGAATACCTCTTGCCATTGTCGAATTTGACGGTAAGTCTTTTAAATTTTTGATGTCCAATCCCAGCTTTAAGAAGGTATTTAAAGCACTTGGTGTTGATGGCAAGGACACACCTGATGATGTTTTTAATAATCCTATGCTGCAATTTGCCCTCAAAGTCCACAATGCCGCCCAACAGTGCATTAACGAGGGCAATGAGATCGTCAGAGATTTTATAACCAGCGAGGGTTTCCACAATCTCCGTCTTCGCTGTATTGCCTACAACGAAAATACTAAAGTCGGTGCACTCTTGGTTGTCGTTGAGCAAGTCAGCGGGACTGATACTTTAAATCGTACACAGCGGAGGGACAGCACTCTTCGTTTCCTCTATTCCCTCTACAGCCGCGTTGACTTAATGAAGTTTGACGGAACGGAGATCGAAAACGTCTATCTCAACTCTTCACGTTATCGTGACAGCTTTGTCAGAGATTCTGTCGAAATTTCTGTCAAGAATTTTTCTGAGCGCAATATTCACGTTGAGGATCGTCAAAAATTTATCGACTTCTACGATGTCACAACTTTTGATACCCGTATGGCGGAATTTGGCGGCAATTATATGATTGACTACTTCAGAACTATTGACGGCAATCAAAACTACAGTTGGCAGATGTATATGATTGTGCCTATCATTATCAAAGGTGAAAAGTATCTTCTGAGCTGTGCAAGGGGAATTGACGCTGAAAGAATGAGACGCCTTCCTGAGATTGATAAAATGGGTACTGAATATTATGATATGCCGGGCAATCCTATATTCTTGCTGCTTGCAGTGAGGGCTTTTACTTCGACTTTTGGTTATGGGACTTTTGAGCAATTTTTAAATAATTCTTTCTACATTGAGGCAAACCTCACTGATAACCGCGTCTTCTACATGCACCTCGGCAATCAAGGTATAATCAGCAAAAAGAGTTACGAAAACTTGAACTATGATGAGGCTATCCGCGATATGATCCTCAACACCGTCGTCGATCGCAACTATAAATCAGTCGATAAATTCTTCAAGCGCAGCCGTCTGCTTGCTGATTATGAACTTGGCAAGGTTTTCGGCGAGATGGAATTTTTGCGTCGTCCCGAAAAAAATGCAAATCCACGCTGGTTACATTCTGTTTATCAACTTCGTGAATCAAATGAGACAGGCGATATACACGCCTACTTCTTGTCCTTCAATGTTGATGATTATCGCAGGACAACGGAACATTTGATCACATTGATTGAACGTGATTCTTTGACGCAGCTCTACAATCGCGGCACTGCCATTAATTTTATCACTGACTACCTGGCAAATACAGAAGGTCATCAAGGTGCGCTTATTATACTCGATCTTGATAATTTTAAACAGATCAACGACCGCTATGGCCACGACTGTGGAGACAATATCATCAAAGATGCAGCAAGTCGAATGGAACACGCTTTTGGCAAGATTGGAGTTGTCGCCAGAATCGGCGGCGATGAGTTTTTGGTATTTCTCAAAGACACTAAAGCTGAAGATGTTGATTTTATGCTGCAAAACTTCAGCTCCATTATAAAAAATGTTGACTATAAGGACAAGCACATTACATATACCATGTCCATAGGCTGCGCCATTTATCCCGATCACGGCAGCGACTACAAGACTCTCTATCAAAATGCTGATATGGCACTTTACTCTGTCAAGATGAGCGGTCGTGCCAACTATCGCGAATTTTCACCGAATATGAAAAAAACTAACAGAAATCAGCTCGGTTTCAGTCTCAATCAAATTAGTGAGGGTATGCCGGGTGGTTTCTTGATTTATCGCGACAATGAGGCTCTTGAGATTCTCTACGCCAACAAGAAACTGCTGGATATTTATGAATGTGAATCGCTTGAAGAGTTCCGCAGTTTGACCGGCAACAGTTTTAGAGGTTGTGTCATAAGTAAAGATTGGTCTTTGGTGCAGGATACCATTAATGCACAGCTTAATCACTCTGCTGATTATGATTATGTTCAATACCGTGCGAGGACGGCGAAAGGCCGCATTATAATGATTGAGGACTTTGGCAGACTTGTCCATTCGGCGGAAGACGGTGATATATTCTATGTATTTATTATTGATCTTGACCACAAGGAAAAAATATATCCCGCTGAAAATTTAGAAGAGCTTAAGCCCCCAAGAGATTTGGCAACCTGAAATTTAAATGTTGAAATTGTTAAAACTTAATGTTACAATATAGTTAGAATTTTTAGTAAATATTTGAGGAGGTTGATTTTGCCATGATGGACGATAAAGATTGGGAATTATTTAAAAAGAAGTTAGATCAAAAGACGGGGATTGACTTGCAGCTCTACAAAGAGGCACAGATGAAACGCCGTATCAGCAATCTTGTAACTCGTGCAGAAATGGACTCTTTTGTAGCTTACTTTGACAAAGTTTCCAAGAGTAAAGATGAATTTGCCGAATTTATTGAGTATTTGACCATTAACGTCTCGGAATTTTTCCGCAATCCCGATAAATTTGACTTGATTGAAAAAGAAATTATCCCCTACCTTATGAAAAGTTCCCCGAAACTCAATATTTGGAGTGCAGGCTGCTCTATTGGTGCGGAGCCATATTCACTTTCGATTATTATGAAAGAATTGACGCCGAATGTCCGCCACAGGATTCTGGCAACCGATCTGGATATTGATATTCTTGCCAAAGCCAAGAAAGGCGTCTACAATGACAACGAAATTAAAGCCCTCAAACCTGACCGCAAGGCTAAATATTTCACCAGGACGCCGGACGGCAAGTATGCTGTCAAGCCGGAAAATCCGTTGTGGAATTTAAGCGTCACAATCTCCTCAAAGATTCATTTGAAAAGGGTTTTGATTTCATTCTTTGCCGCAATGTTGTCATCTACTTCACCGAAGAGGCAAAGGATCAGCTTTATACTCATTTCCTTGAGTCGCTTAAACCGGGTGGTCTGCTCTTTGTCGGTGCCACTGAGGCTATTTTGAATTTCCGCAAGATCGGCTATACAAGCTATAAACCTTTCTTCTATCAAAAACCGCTGAAGTAAAATATATTTTTGCAATTATTTAATAAATGTTAAATTTTCGGTGAAATAAAAAAATATAAGGCGAGAGAGACAATGTATGCGAATGAGAAGATAGAAACGATGAGCCGCGAAGACCTGCAAGCATTGCAGCTGGAACGTCTCAAAAAAACTGTCTCGTGGGC
>CAJODU010000001.1 GCA_905233325.1 uncultured Selenomonadaceae bacterium | reverse complement strand
GTTCTCCCAAATAAGATTTTATTGAATATCCTCTTACATATTCACAACCTGTATAAGGATCATGTACTTCAATTTCAATATCAGTTTTATTGGCTGAAGATGATTTGATTTTAGTACAGTATAATTTATCCATTGTATCTTCTGCACCATTAATAGAAAAGGCACCGTTAGCAGAAGAATCTTTTTTGGCATTAATTATTCCATTATAAATTTCTTTTGCAGCTGTTTCAAAGAAGGATTTTTCAATTCTTCCTGCAAAGTTGTCGTTAACATAAAGTGCGATTTCCCTTTCATTACAGGATAATCTATACTCTATCGTTCCTTTTTCTATTTCTTTATGAAAAACTCTAAGTACGGACAAGAAAAAATCCTTATCTTTTTGTAATTTATCATCGGCAGTATAAAGTTTACCTTCTGCCAAAAGTTTAAGCAAAACATAAAATTCGCTCCATTCGCCTTTATTTCCTGTTATCATTCAAGCACCTTCTTTATTTCTTTAGCGATAGCCTCAATAACATTTATTGAAACTGTATTTCCAAATTGTTTGTATAAATGATTATCTGAAACAGGTAAAATATAGCTGTCAGGAAAACCTTGTAAACGTGCCCATTCTCTTGGCGTCAATTTACGAATATCTTCATCATTAATTTTTCCTTTAATCATCGTTGTCGGTATTTTTGAATGAGGGCGACTATCTATAATTAAATTTCTTTCTCGTCCCATACCTCCACAAACCAATGTTCCGGCAATTCCGTTTATATCACGAATTTCATAACCGAAACCATGACCTGCCGCTTCGTGTTTTGCTCTATGTTTGCGTAATGTCTCAACATAAACATCACTCAAGTAATATTTTGATGGTATAGGTGCTTTTTCCATAATATCAGCAATTTTGACATCTTTAAATGTTGGTTTCGGAAATTGAAAATCTTTAATTTTTAAATCTTTTCTAAAACAAACCAAATATACCCTTTCTCTATTTTGAGGCAATCCAAAATCTTTGCTGTTTAAAATTTTATAATATATATCGTATCCTATTTGTTCAAAAGCAGCACGAATCACTTTAAAAGTTTTGCCTTTATCGTGGATAGCCAAACCTTTAACATTTTCACAAAAAATGACTTTCGGCTTATGATAGTCACAAATTCTCACAACATCTAAAAACAAAGTACCTCGACAAGTTCCATGGTAGTCATCATTAAAACCACCGTGTTTACCTGCCATTGAAAAAGCCTGACAAGGAAAACCTGCAAGACAAATATCAAAAGGAGGAACACCTCTTTCGTCTACTTTTGTAATATCACTATCAAAAAAATTAGGATTAATGGAAAAGTTTGCTCCATAAGTCTTCTGGGCATAAGAATCAATTTCACTTACATAGATTGTCTCTGCTTTATCACCAAAAGCACGATCAAATCCCAATCTGATACCACCAATACCTGCAAATAAGTCAATTATACTGTATTTTGACATTTTGAAAACTCCAATTTCTTTTTACAAACCATTTCGATAACAATTTTAACGCACTCATCAAGATTTTTTTTGATGTCACGACCGTAAAAACGCAAAACTGTCCACCCTTCTGATTGTAATTTTTCATTAACTTCTTTATCTCTTGCCATATTGCGTTCAATTTTAGGAATCCAAAATTCTTGATGACTTTTAAAATCGTTCTTGCGAACTTCCCAATTGTAACCATGCCAGAATTCACTGTCACAAAATATTGCAATTTTTAATTTCTTAAAAACTACATCCGGACACCCAAAAACATTACGAACGTTTTTTCTGTAACGTAATCCCGAATGCCATAATGCTTTTCTTAATCTGAGTTCAATTTGAGAATCTTTATTTCTGACATGTTGCATATTTTTACGTCGTTGTTCAGGTGTAAGTCTGTCCATCTTCAAGAAATTCTCCCTTTATAAAATTTTTTCATTAAATTTATAACTGCTTTCATACCGTCAAGGGCAGAACTCATAATACCGCCGGAATAGCCCGCACCCTCACCGATAGGATAGAGACCCTTTGTGTTGATTGATTGATAGTCCTCTTTGTTGCGGAGAATTCTGCAAGGCGCGGACGTCCTCGTCTCAACGCCCGTCATCACCACATCATCACCGGCAAAGCCTTTGATCTTCCTGTCAAACGCCATTAACGCAGCCGCAAGGGTAGTCGTCACATAGTCAGGCAGACATTTGTGCAGATCGACAGCCTTAAAGCCGATGGGATAAGTCGGCGTCGTCAAGAATTGAGTTGAGCCGCTCCTGCCGTTGAGGAAGTCTCCAACCGTCTGGACAGGTGCAAAATAATTTCTGCCGCCAAGCTCAAAGGCAAGTGCCTCATAATGTCGCTGAAATCTCACACCGCAGAGAGGATCGCGGCCAAAATCAGTGAAGTCAACAGGAGAGACCGTCGTCAGCACCGCCGCATTAGCTATACCTGAATCACGTCTGTAATTGCTCATTCCGTTGGTGACGACTTGATTCTCTTCAGACGCCGCAGCGACAACCTGCCCGCCGGGACACATACAGAAGGTATAAGCACCGCGATTATTAGTCTCGTCCTTGAAAGTCAGCATATAATCAGCGACAGGAAGTTTAGTATTGCCGGCGTCAACGCCATATTGAGTGCGGTCAATCATCTCCTGCGGGTGTTCAATCCTCACGCCGACAGCAAAGGCCTTCGCCTCCATTTCAACGCCGCGATTCATCAACATTTCATAGGTATCACGGGCGGAATGGCCAATCGCCAAAAAGACGGAATCCGTCTCAAACCGCTGATCATTATTGACTATAACCGCCTTGACTGCACCGGATTTGATCTCAATGTCAGTGATTTGTGCATTAAAAAAGACCTTGCCACCGAGGGCAATAATCTTTTCACGAATATTTTTGACAACAATTCTCAGCTTATCCGTGCCGATATGTGGCTTTTGGAGATAGCGAATCTCTTCAGGCGCACCGTTCTCTATAAAAGTTTCGATAATTTCAGCCATCAGATCATCATTGAGGCGGGTGGTTAATTTTCCGTCACTAAACGTACCAGCACCGCCCTCGCCAAATTGAACATTTGAGGAAGTGTCGAGAATACCGTCACTAAAAAATTTGTCGACTTTAGCCTGTCGAGTATCAACATCAGCACCACGCTCAAAGATCAACGGCTTGAGTCCTGCCTTAGCCAAAGTCAGTGCGGCAAACATTCCTGCAGGTCCAAAACCGACAACTATGGGATTTAATGAAATGTGAGGAAGTTGTATTTCGGGCTTGTTTTCCTGATTTCTATCTGTAGCTGTCTTATCGCTGATTAATTCAACGTCCAAATTGTAGATGAATTTAATCTCTGCACCGTGACGACGCCGTGCATCAATCGCCTTGCGGAGGATATGAACTTTTTTTATTTTTTTCTGAGCAATATTTAAATGTTTCGCTGCAATCTCAATGAGTGATCTGTCATCACTGAGGTTGACAGCCAGATTTTTTATTTGCATATTTCATTCACCGAATATATAGACTTATCAAGGCTGATTAGCCGCCTTTGGTTTAAGTTCTATGGCAATGTCAACTTGATTGGACTTAACCGTCACGCCGGTCGGTATAATAAGGTTAACCGTCTGCTTGATAGATGTCTCACCAAGCGGCACCGTTACAGTCTGAGTCTTAATTTTGTCGATAGGAGCCACTATCAATTCTTGACCGGCAATTTCAATCTGTTCGGGATCCAGCGTTATTTTCGCTATTTCCAGTCCTTCAGACACAACTATATCAGGTTCAATGGGGACTAACTTTTTCATCAATCCCAAAGTGATTTTAACTTCAACATTCATAAACGAAGGCACAACTCTAACATCTTGCAATGCTCGGCCGTCTGCATTGATTGCAGTCATAGGTACCTGCAGAGAAAAGTCTTCCTTATTGCCGGACAGCCCCACATAGCCGATAACCCTTGTCACTGATTCTGCCGCCGTCCTTGCACCTATAACAGTTACCGTGTCCGAAGACTGCGTCACTTTCGTGACAGTTGCATTTGCTCCGGCTGCACCCGTTACAATCAAGTCCGCAGGCATCTGTCGCTCAATGTAAGGATCGAGTTTTATTTGAGTTTGATTAGGCGTAATGGAAACGAGCTCAAAACCTTGAGGGAATTTAGCCTCAATATTGACTTCGTGACTGCCTTCATCAAGCCCGTTGAGATTGGAATAGGCACGGCAGTCTTTGGATTCATAGTTGACAAAATAGGAACGAGGACCGCGAAGATTTACCTTGATAGTCTGATCGTTATGCAGGACTTTATAACCTTCAGGGACGTCCGTAAAAGACAGCGGCACAGTATATGAGCCCTCTATGACGGGATTCTGATTATCCATAACTATAATCCACAGAAGGATTGCGGCTATAATGGAAGAAATCTTTGCAAGCAGGTTTCGCCGGAACAAATTATTGATTTGTGCAATCATTAATTAACCCACCTCAAAATCAAACTTTCTTTTTATCATCTTCATCATTGTTGCCTCTGAGTTTAAGGAGCAACCCGCCCATATTAGACTGAGGCGTTTTGAAGGCGGGTTTCAAGGCGGCTCTCAATGTGTCAGAATCAAGATGACGCATTATTTGTCCATTATCGGCAACCGAAATTGTGCCGGTCTCCTCACTTACGACCAACACTAAGGCGTCACATTGCTCACTTAGTCCGATAGCCGCTCTGTGCCTGGTTCCGAGTTCCGTTGACAACTCGCGATTCTCTGTCAAAGGCAAGAGGCAACCGGCAGCTATAAGCCTGTCTCCGCGTACGACTGCAGCACCATCATGCAGCGGGGTATTGGGAATAAATACATTTAATAAAAATTCCGAAGTTATAAGTCCGTCAATATGAATACCGGTTGAGCTTATGTCATTTAATTTCATACTGCGCTCAATTACTATAAGTGCACCAGTTTTAGTTGCCGAGAGCGTTTTTGAGGCTTTGACGAGTTCCTCAACGACGTTTTGAACTTCACTATCATCAAGGAAAACACTCTTGCCCAGCAGCTTGCCTTGACCGAGATGCTCAAGAGCACGTCTCAATTCAGGCTGAAATACTATAGGCAAGGCAACGGTTAATATTGCAATGGCCTTCTGTAAAAGCCAAGATATTACATGCAAGTTGAGCCAACTGCAAATTACAGTTACAGTCAACAAAACCGCCAGCCCTTTGATTAGGGTTATGGCGCGGGTTTCCTGCAGCATCTCATAGACTTTGTAAATGATTGCTGCAACTATCAATATATCAATAACATCAAGTGCGGATATTGTGGATATTATTCCGTGAAAGTGTGCGGGGAAAGATATGTCAAATGGCATTCGCATTCCACCTTTAACGAGGGACAATTAACATCATCGAAATGTAAACTACTATGTAACATCTTCAAATATATCTTCAAGTTTAACGCTGAAATCATCATACAATGAGACTTTGATTGCCTGTTTTACCTTTGACTTCTGCTCCTCGGTCAAATGTTTCCATTCAAAATCACGATAAACCGAGTATACATCATCAAGAACTAACTTATTATCTTTGCGAATATAGACTTCTACTCTTTTTTCTTGAGGGCTGACTATCCAATATTCCTTAACGCCATATTTTTCATAGACAGCAAACTTTTCCATACGATCACGACGAGCAGTTGAAGGAGAGGCAATTTCAACGATTAAATCAGGAGTGCCGTAAATGCCGTCGCTTTTGATAATTTCAGGCTCACAAACAATCATGACATCAGGCACCACATTGGTATCATCACTCAAAAATACATCTGTTTCATTAAAAGGTCTGCAACTTTTACCTTTAAGATAATTTTTAAATGTTGTAACAATATTAGTCTCAACTGTCATATGATTAGTATTAGGACGAGCCATCATATATACTTGACCGTTAATGAGCTCATACTCTTCATCATCTTGAGAATATGAATAAGCAAACTCACTCATAGCAACACCCCCTAACTCAGAAACGAGAATGAGGAATTATAGGCTGTGTGGTGATACCTCATTCTCACTTCAGCATTAGATTATTCAGCGGCCTCGATGTAACCGAATTTATCTTCAACCTCACCCATATGAATACCTTCGATATAATCATACATTTTCTGGGCAAATGCGCCGATCTTGCCGTCATTAATTACATACTCTTTACCCTTGTAGATGAGAGAGCCGACCGGCGAGATAACGGCTGCCGTGCCGCTGCCGAAGACTTCCTCAAGAGTGCCGTCCTCATAAGCCTGCATAACTTCATCAATGCTGATTTTACGCTCAACGGCAGGTATACCCCAATCTTTGGCAATCTCAAGAACAGTGCGGTGAGTGATACCGTCAAGGATTGAAGTCTGAAGTTTAGGTGAAGGAGTGATGACTTCGCCTTTAATTTTGAAGAGTATATTCATTGAGCCGACTTCTTCAATATATTTACGCTCGACGCCATCAAGCCAGAGGACTTGATCATAGCCTTTCTCGTGAGCAACAAGACCGGCATGAAGTGAGGCAGCATAGTTGGCGGGAGTCTTTGCAGCACCGAGACCGCCGCGGACGGCACGGACATACTGATCTTCAACCATAATCTTGACCGGAGCAAAGCCGTGAGCATAGTAAGCGGCAACAGGTGAAAGGATTATCAAGAATTTGTAGTTGTGGCTGACACTGACGCCGAGGAAGGGATCATTAGCAAAGATGAACGGGCGAATATAGAGTGACTGTCCTTTACCTGTGGGGATCCAATCCTTTTCGATAGCAATGAGCTTTTTGAGTCCTTCATTCATCACATCAAATGGAACTTCAGGAATGTCAAGGATTTTGGCGGAGACGTTGATTCTGTTCAAGTGATCTTTAGCACGGAAGATGACAGGCTTGTCGCCGTGTTTGTAAGCCTTGAGGCCGTCAAAGATAGCC
The DNA here is from genome assembly GCA_905233325.1 of uncultured Selenomonadaceae bacterium. Lineage (GTDB taxonomy): Bacteria > Bacillota > Negativicutes > Selenomonadales > Selenomonadaceae > Quinella. The sequence goes on along the minus strand of CAJODU010000001.1, from coordinate 22,498 downwards.
TGCCCGTAATGCAGAGTAGTATTTGCCGGACTTATCTCAATGTTGCGATAGGGAACGATTCTTGGATCATGCCAGCCGTCCTTCTCGTTGTAGTCCATTTCAAACATATAATCAGTGAAGTGCGTGCCGAAGCCAATCTTTGAGACATCGGGTTTATCCTTCAAGTTGTTGGTTTTCTCAAATCTGATTTCTGCCATCAGAAAACATCTCCATTCACATATTTATCATAATTAAACTTATTTTAAACTTGTATTTGCAGCCTGTCAAGTGTTAAATTGTAGCAAGAGCGGCTACTTTGTCGCCTTCGTTGACTTTAATGACCTTGACGCCTTGAGTATGGCGGCCGACAACTGATATATCAGAAATGTTGGTACGAATGACTATTCCGCCAGTAGTTATCAGCAAAAGTTCTTGCTCCGGAGATACCACCTTCAGACCGACAACCTCTCCGGTTTTTTCGGTGACTTTCGTGTTTATAACTCCAACTCCGCCTCTGCCCTGTGCTTTAAATTCTTCGGTAGAGGTGCGTCTTCCATAACCTTCAGCAGTTACCGTGAGAACATCAGCATCGTGACGGAGCTTATCCATACCTATAACGCAATCGCCCTTTTTAAGTTTTATACCTTTAACGCCGTGAGTATTTCTGCTCATTGAGCGGACTTCTTCCTCATCAAAGGCAATAACCATACCCAGTTTAGTTCCGAGAATGATATATCTCTCGCCCTCGGTGAACTTGACACCAATCAACTCATCATTCTTGTCGAGTTTAATTGCACCAAGCCCTTTCTTGGTGATTGATTTAAATTCGCTAAGTGGAGTTTTCTTTACAATACCGCGCTTAGTAGCCATAAAGAGATAGCGCGTCGGATCAAAGGTTTTGACGGGTATGGCAGCAGTTATAGTTTCGTCGGAGTCTGTCTGCAGGAGATTGACGATATTTGTGCCTTTAGCCTGGCGTCCACTCTCGGTAATATCATAAGCCTTCAGATAGAATACTCTGCCCTTATTTGTAAACAGCAGAATTGTAGTATGAGTTGAAGTGATTATTAGATGCTCAACATAGTCTTCTTCTTTGGTTCCCATGCCTGTGATACCTTTACCGCCGCGTTTTTGACGTTTATAGGTATCAAGTGACAACCTCTTGATATAGCCGCCGTGGGTTATTGTCACAACCACTTCAGTGTCATCAAGCAAATCTTCAATCTTGAAATCCATCGGCGTCTCATAAGTAATCTGAGTGCGGCGTTCGTCGTTGAAGCGTTCCTTGACGGCAGTGAGTTCACTTTTAATAATATCCAGGACTTTGTGTTCATCGGCGAGGATTGCCTTAAAGTTCTCAATGGCTGCCAAAGTGTCCTTGTAATCGGTCACCACTTTGTCACGCTCCAAGCCGGTCAGCTTTTGAAGTCTGAGGTCAAGTATGGCCTGAGCTTGAGGGGCGGTGAGTTTGAGACGATCCATTAATATATCTCTGGCTTCCGTCGCGGCACCTGCACCTCTGATGATTGCTATAACTTCGTCAAGCCTTTCTATAGCCTTTGTCAGACCTTCCAGAATGTGTGCCTTTGCCTGAGCACGCTTGAGATCGAATTGAGTGCGGCGAGTGACTACATCTTCTTGATGTCTTATATAGTGGCTGAGTATCTCCTTGAGATTCATAACCTTAGGTTTGCCATCGACAAGAGCAAGCATTATCACGCCGAAGGTGTCCTGAAGGGCGGTATGCTTGAGGAGGAGGTTGAGGACTATGGTCGGGTTGGCGTCACGCTTTAAGTCTATAGCTATCCTCAAGCCTTCACGGTCGCTCTCATCTCTGAGATCGGTAATGCCATCAATGGTTTTATCGCGGACAAGTTCGGCAATTCTCTCAACGAGTCTTGACTTATTGACTTGGTATGGCAATTCGGTGACAACAATCCTGCTCTTGCCGTTGTTCATCTTTTCTATGCCGGTAACTGCACGCATTTTGATTGAGCCTCTGCCGGTATTGTAAGCATCGCGAATACCCTCATCACCCATAATCTGTGCCTTTGTCGGGAAGTCCGGCCCTTTGATAACTGTCATAAGATCGGCGATAGAACTATCGGGATTGTCGATCAGCATTAAAGTGCCGTCAATGATCTCACCGAGATTGTGAGGGGGGATATTTGTTGCCATACCTACTGCAATGCCGGAAGTGCCGTTGACGAGAAGTTGAGGGAACTTTGCAGGAAGGACAGCCGGTTCTTTTAAGGATTCATCATAGTTGGGAACGAACTCAACCGTCTCGCGATCAATATCTTGGAGCATAAGTTCAGCAATCTGACTCATTCTGACTTCAGTGTAACGCATAGCAGCAGCACTGTCACCGTCAATGGAGCCAAAGTTGCCGTGTCCGTCGGCAAGGGTATATCTCATTGAAAAATCTTGTGCCATTCTCACGAGTGCATCATAAACCGAACTGTCACCATGAGGGTGGTATTTACCCAAAACTTCACCGACGATACGAGCGGACTTTTTGTAGGGTTTGTTGGACATCATACCCGCTTCAGCCATAGCGTAGAGTATTCTGCGATGGACAGGCTTTAGACCGTCGCGAACATCAGGAATTGCTCTTGACACAATGACGCTCATTGCATAGTCAATATAGGAATATTTCATCTCATGCTCTAACTTAACGGGTACAACCTTACCTTGATTAAAATCTAAACTCAATATTTACACCTCTGATTAATTATAATGTCAATTTCATTATTTTACGGCAAATTTGACATTTGGTCAAGATAGCAACTGCAAAAAACACGAAAATCAATCAGCCATGACGAAGTGGGTTTCACTGATCTGCTTAATGGTACTGTTTTCGTAATTCACTTTATCAGAATTATAAGTCACAAGCCTCCGCTGTCTCTCAACTTTGGGATTGGGATATGGCACGGCGGAGAGCAGGGATTTAGTATATGGGTGAATGGGATCAGAAAAAATTTCTTTTGATGTTCCCGTTTCCACCAGCCAGCCCTTGTGCAGGACACCTATCCTGTCAGAAATGTATTTAACCATGCTCAAATCGTGGGCAATGAAAAGATAAGCACAATTTGTCTCCTCTTGAATATCCTTCATCAGATTGACAACTTGTGCCTGAATGGAAACATCTAAGGCAGAAATACATTCATCAGCGATAATCAATTTAGGATTCATCACAAGTGCACGGGCAATGCCTATGCGTTGCCGCTGACCGCCTGAAAACTGCTGCGGATACCTTTCAGCGTGTGCAGGTGATAAGCCGACCTTTTGCAGAATACTGGCAATGATCTCGTTGCGCTCTTTCACACTTGAGTAAAGTTTATGTATATCAAGCCCCTCACCTATGATGTCACTGACTTTTTTGCGAGGATTCAAACTGGACATAGGGTCTTGAAAAATCATCTGCATATTTTTTCGGAGCATTTGATTAGTTTCTTTGTCAAGTTTGCCGGAAATTTTTTTATTGTTGAAGATGATCTCGCCATCGGTAGGATCGTAAAGGCGGATAATACTGCGGCCAATGGTAGTTTTGCCGGAGCCGCTCTCGCCGACAAGTCCGTAAGTTTCGCCAGGGTAAATCTCAAAAGACACGCCATTGACTGCCTTAACTGTAAAATTTCGGGATATTTCAAAATGCTGGCGAAGATTTTTCACTTGCAACAAAGGATTATTCACTGTCAAAAGTCTATCACTCTTTCCATATCAATTTACTATCTCTTTGATTAGCTCCCAATTAAGTTTAGAGGCCGCTTCCTTGATATGCTTGCAGCGTTCTTCTGCTTCATCAGAAAGACGATAATCATCAAGTGAGTGCAACAGGAACATCAAAGAATCATAATCAAAAGTAGCGGCAGCATCTCTCATAGCATCAAACGCCTCAGCAAGATCTGCCTCGTCAATCAAAGGTTTATCTGTCTTATCCTCCTCAACGTGGATAAAGGGCTTGAGCTTGTCAGCATAAGAACGATAAAGTGCTAACAGAGACGGGGTGTCTCGTCTTATCTCATCAATATTATCGGAATTACCCGCCACCTCTAATTTCGCCGCCTTGTCTGAAAGTTCATCAGCTCCAATTATTCGCGAAGAACTCTTCAAGGCGTGAACTTTCGTTGTGTAATTGAGCCAATCTTCAGTATCGTAGTAGCTTTCGATTTTGTTTGCACCGTCGATAACAGCATTTGCGTAGATTTTCAATACTTCAAGATAACCTTCAACGTCGCCGCAGTGTGCAACACCCTCGTTAATATTCAGCCCTTCAACATTCCTTAACCATTCAGGCAAATCTGACAAGGTGTCTGATATATTTGATGTACTTAGCGTGGTGTTGCTGTTATCTTGAGATGTATCTTCTTCTTGAAGAGTGGTATTTATCTTTTCAGGCGGAAGATATTTTACTATCAACGCCTCCAACTGATCGCAATTAACGGGTTTTGTAAGATAATCCTTAAAACCGGCAGCAATGTACTGTTCACGAGCTCCGCTGATTGCATTTGCAGTCAGAGATATGACAGGCGTATCTTCGTTGAGGTTGTCCGGCAACTTTTTCATTTTCTCTAAAGTCTCAATCCCGTCCATCTCCGGCATCATATGATCCAGGAAGATTATATCATACTTAACCTTTTGAACCATATCAAGGCACTCTTGCCCACTTCCGGCTGTATCAATTTTTATTTGAGTTTGCTTGAGTAACCCTTTGATCACCGTCAAATTCATATAAGTATCATCAACAATCAAGATTTTGGCATTGGGAGCTTTGAAGGATTCGTGATATTCCTCACGCTGTGCAAGTGAACGCTTGTAAGCCTCTTCAAAATCACCTATAGGTTCGCGATCCATAACTTTCTGTGCGACTTGAAAACTGAAGTTGGAGCCTTGACCATAGACACTGGAGACGCTCAACTCAGCACCCATCATATTGAGAAGCTGCTTGGTAATATTCATACCCAACCCTGTGCCTTCAATCGTCCTGTTGCGTTCCTCTTCTATCCTCTCGAATGCACTGAACAGCTTTTTGATGTCCTCTTCCTTGATTCCTATTCCGGTATCGCTGACACTTATGCAGAGATAAATATTATCAGCGTCAATGTTGAGATAGTTGACTTGGAGGGTGACGCTGCCCTTCTCGGTGTATTTGACGGCATTTGTCAAAAGGTTGGTGATGATCTGCTTGACCCTTATCTCGTCGCCGAAAAGCAGAGACGGTATATTCTTATCTGCCTCGACAATCAGTTCAAGCCCTTTCTTCTCCGCACGAGCTTGTATCATATTGACTAAATCATTGAGTACAGAACTTAAATGATATTCGACAGGTATTATCTCCATTTTGCCCGCCTCAATCTTGGACAGATCAAGAATATCATTGATAAGACTGAGGAGATTTTTGGCGGCGTGCTGTAAATTTTGTGCATATTCAAGAGTCGCCGGTTCCTTAGTTTCGCGCAGGATCATCTCGTCCATACCCATTATGGCGTTGATTGGCGTGCGGATTTCGTGACTCATACTGCTCAAAAAATCACTTTTTGCCTTGTTTGCAGAATCAGCCAGAGCTTTCTCATGCTCAAAATATTTAGCCTCCATAGTCTTCATATGATAACGGACACCTATGAATGTCAAAAGCAATATGATAGCAAACATCAAGCGCATTATAGTATATATATAATCTATACCAACGACCGCATCATCCCACTCGACATAACCACTGAGTACAAGATTATTTTCTTTGGAAATGTAAGTACAAAAGAAGAAAACCGCGTCTATTCCATTATATTCATAAAAGATATTGGATATGTCGCCTGTTAATGTTGATTGCTCTATTTTTGCCCAGATGTCATCGAAATTCTTCAGTTTCAATACATCTTCTTTGTTGTAACCTTCATAGCGTTCTTCATCATATTGCGGATAGTTATCACCGGCAATCTCAGGATAGAGTCCCTCACTCAGCATTATTCGATTATCGTAATTCTTGGCGAGAATCAAAGTACCCTTGCCATTGTAGCTCATCGTCTTGTAAAAGGTTTTAACCGCCTCATCATTAAACAATTCGTAAAATATGCAGGTTTGCCCCTCATACTCAAAAGGCACGGCAAATAAAAGCCCTCTGCCGTGCAAATAGTCTATGGATTGCTTTTTCTCTTCAAAAACACTATGGACAGATTGAAATATATCTTCCGGCAAAGCTGAACCTGCTACTACCGAATTGTCTTCACGCAAGACGCCTCTGATCCTGCCGGTCTTTGTGCCTATAGTCGCAACATCAAGCAGATCTTCCGCCGGCATTTTATTCTGCTGTAAGAGTTCCGCCCGTGACCGAAGTTCGTCTAATTTATGTTGAAAGCGTTCATTTAATGTATAGGCTATACTTTGACTTTGTAATGCTACTGATTCTTTTAACGATTCTATCAACATTTTGTCCATTTCATTATAGATGAAATGACCCATTATAGACAGGATTATTGTCAATACAGAGAATTCTGCAATCGCTCTTTTGACAAATTTGTTTGAAAAGCGTTCCATTACTTTCACCTCTGGTTGATAGGGGTATTCTTTTCTATGGAATAGATATACTTTCGTCACCGCAGATGTTGCGAAATTTCAATCGAAGAGGTTTGCATTTATTGTGAAGACTAAATCAAAAATCTTTTTTCTTTCCATACCATTATCAACGATAAAGGCAAATTTGTCAATTTTTTTATTTAATGGAAACTATATTTCACATTTAGGATCGATTATAGGTTTGATTACTCGGCAGGGATTTCCGAAAGCAAGTACGCCCGCCGGAATATCCTTACTCACTAAACTTTTGGCACCGATGACGGAACCCTCACCAATCTTGACACCCGGCAGGATTGTCACATCTGCACCTATCCAGATATTGTCTGCCAGTTCGATAGGTTTAGCAATTTCCAGCCCTTCATTGCGCGGCTCGATAAGCATAGGGTGAATGGCGGTATAAAAGCCACAATTAGGACCGATAAAGCATTTTTTGCCGAACTTGATCTCAGCACAATCCATCAAATAGATATTGTGATTGAGGAAACAACCGGCACCCATTTTTACATTGTAGCCGTAGTCCACCATAAACGGTGAAAGTATCTCAACTTGTTCAACATCTACATTCGGCAAAATACGGCTCAGTATATCCATACGTTGCTTGAGGTGGCTCGGCAATGTTTGATTAAGTTGGCAGCAAAGATCTTTGACTTTCATTCTCTCCTCAAAGAGGTCTTTGTCAAAGTTGGCATTATACCATTCTCCTGCCAGCATTTTTTCTTTTTCTGTCATAATGATAAGTTCTCCTCCTTTGCTAAAAAGCTGACAGCAAATAGTAACCAACGACTAAATGCTATCAGCTAAATCAGTAAATATCAAATTACATATAATCGATTGAGCGTTTGCGCTTCTCCTGTTTCATAAAGCCCAGCTTGCTTGCTACCCATTCGGTGATGACGAAGAAGACGGGTATCAGGAAGATACCGATTGAAGTTGCAAAGAGCATACCGCCGACAACTGCCACACCCATGCCGTTACGTGCTGCAGAGCCCGCACCTGTTGCAATCGCAAGAGGCAGACAGCCGATAATGAAGGCGAAGGAAGTCATCAAGATAGGACGAAGACGCAGACCTGCCGCCTCAATAGCCGCCTTGATAGGCATCATTCCTCTATCAACACGAACCTTGGCGAACTCAACGATCAAAATCGCATTCTTAGCTGCAAGACCGATTATCATTATGACGCCGATCTGCATGTAAACACTATTTTGTAATCCGGCGTTGCCATGGGCGAAAGTCGTTTCAAGCCAACTCATACCCATTTCAGAGAGCAACGCTCCGAATATTCCTGTCGGAACTGTAAACAGAACCGCAAAAGGCACTGACCAACTCTCGTAAAGTGCTGCAAGGCAGAGGAAGACGAACACCAACGCCAAAGCCAAAACTTGCAAAGTTGAACTGGAGGCCTTCTTCTCTTCGCGGCTTTGACCTGACCACTCAACATTAAAGCCAGTTCCGGCCTCTGCACGGACAATCTCCTCAATGGCAGCCATAGCTTGACCTGATGAATAACCTGCACCGGCGTCGCCTTGAATTGTCACGGCGCGTGAGGCGTTAAAGCGTGAAATCTGCGTCGGACCGGTTGACATTCTTGGCTTAATCAAAGTGTTAAGCGGAACCATTTGATTGTTGTCACCTTTGACGAAGACGAATTTAGCGGATTCAGCCTCAGAACGATAGAGGACATCGGACTGCAGCATAACCTTGTAAGTGCGGCCGAACTCGTTAAAGTCATTGACTTGGAAACCACCAAAGTTGACTTGCAGTGCAGTGAAGACATCGGAGAGGTCGACACCGAGCAACTTGACCTTCTCACGATCAACTTCATATTCATAAGTCGGTGAGTTGATACTGTAGGTTGTACGGACACCTTGGAGCCTTGGGTCTTGATTGCCTTTTGCGACGATTCTCTTGGTGATTTCGTCAAGTTCCTGATCTGTGTGACCGCTCATATCCTGCAACTGAAGTGACCAGCCGCCGACAGAACCTAAGCCTGGGAGTGCAGGCGGATTGAAGGCAATTACTCTGGCCTCAGGAACAACTTGCGCTCCCAATCCGAAAGCAAGACCTATATTTGCACTAACGGAGGATTCAAAATCTTCGCGTTTAGTCCAATCTTCAAAACCGCAGATAATGGTTGCGGTATTAGGCTTGGAACCAAAGGACAATATATCGAAGCCGCAAATCTCCATACTGTTTTTGAGACCTTTCATATTCTTGCGAATGGCAGCGGCGAATTTGCCGGAAGTTTCAACAGTGTGATTGAGTGAAGTACCTTCCGGCAGTGAGACTGAAATCATACAATAACCCTGATCTTCTTCCGGAACGAATGTACTCGGCATTCTGGTATACATAACACCCGTTGCGATACAAATCACCAAAAGCATCAAGAAAGATATTTTACTGTGACCGATCATTGCAGCGACAGCGTGAACGTATTTGTTCTTGGAAAAATCAAAGGCTCTATTGAACCAATCAAAGAATTTGTCGAGAATACCTTGACTGGCGTTAGGATCGTGAGGCTTGAGGATCATCGCGCAGAGGGCAGGAGTCAAAGTCAACGCCACGAAGGCACTCAATGCCATTGAGATAGCTATAGTCAACGCGAATTGCTTGTAGAGGATACCTGTCATGCCGCCGAGGAAGGCAACAGGGACAAAGACGGCAGCAAGGACGAAGGCGATAGCGACAACAGGCCCCTGCACTTCGTCCATAGCACGTTCGGTTGCGTCGACAGGAGTCAAGCCTGATTCCATATGATGCTCAACATTCTCTATAACGACGATAGCATCATCAACGACAAGACCGATCGCAAGCACCATTGCGAAGAGCGTCAAGGTGTTGATGGAGAAGTCAAGGATTATGAAAGAAGCGAAAGTACCTATCAACGAAACGGGAACGGCGAGGAGCGGTATAATCGTTGCTCGCCAACTCTGCAAGAAGACGAATATGACGAAGACGACAAGCAGCAGAGCAATTACGAAAGTCTCAACAACCTCATGGATTGAGGCGTTAATATAGTCGGTGCTGTCGAAAATCTGCTCAATATGCAGTGCCGGCGGCAAGTTCTGCTCTTGGCGTTCGAGTAATTCACGAATCCCTCTGACAGTCTCCATAGCATTAGCATCAGACGTCAGCATGATACCGAAACCGACAGCAGGGACTCCGTCAAACTTTGCGACAATGTTATTGGCCTTTTGACCTGTCTCTATTCTTGAAACGTCCTTGAGTCTGACAAATGATCCGTTCCCGCTGCTCTTGAGGATTATATTACCAAATTCCTCGACAGTGACGAGACGCCCCTGCACTTTGCCGGTGAACTGTTTCTCTTGACCTTGCGGCAGAGGCATTGCACCGACTGTACCCGCAGCGGCTTGCAAGTTCTGCTCATTGATGGCTTGGGTTACATCTGCAATGGTGAGATTCAACTCAGCCAGCTTGTCAGGATTCAGCCAAATACGCATTGCATAGTCAGAGCCGAAGATCTGAACATCACCGACGCCGCTGATACGCTTGAGCTCGTCCATAATGTAAATATCTGCGTAGTTCTTCATGAAGGCACGATCATAGCGGCCGTCCGGCGAAGTGAGGGAGACCATGTAAGCCAGCTCGTTAGACGCCTTCTTGGTGGTGACGCCGGTAGTCTGGACATCACCGGGCAAAGAGGCATTTGCAATGGCAACATTGTTCTGGACTTTAACACTGTCCATATCGCCGTCAGTGCCGACCTCAAACGTGACAGTCAAACTGTAACGACCGGTATCGTCGGAGTTGGAGGACATATAGTCCATACCCTGGGTGCCGTTGACCTGCTGCTCAATGACTTGGGCAACGGTATCATTGACAGTCTGAGCGTTAGCACCGGTGTAAGTAGTGCCGACAGAAACGGTAGGCGGTGAAATCTGTGGGTATTGAGCAATCGGCAGTTGCAACCCTGCCAATATACCGACGATAACGATTATCAGTGCGATAACGATTGCAAATATAGGGCGATGAATAAAGAATTTAGCCATTAATATTCACCGTCCTCATTGTTGTGTTGATGATTGACCAACATTTGCATCAGCATTGTAGGTGCTTGTGACTTCGGCAAGGGTGAAACCCATCTCACCGGCAGTGACTTCAGTGACGGCAAGATCAACGCCTTCCTGCAGGTTGGTGAGACCTTCAACGATGACAGTGTCCTGCGGAGTGATGCCATCTTCGATGATGTAGTATGAGCCGACTTTGTCACCGAGAGTGACAGTGCGAGCTTCAGACTTGCCGTCCTTGCCGACAACCATTACGAAAGATTTTCCGAGGAGCTGCTGGACACTGCGCTGCGGCACGAGTATACAGTTGGGGCGGGTGTCGCCGGAGAGTTTGACGCGGGCGAACATACCCGGCAGGAGCAGACCGCTGGGATTCGGGAAGAGTGCCTTGATCGTGAGAGAGCCGGTATTATTAGCCATTTCGCGATCTGATTCGACAATCTTGCCGACAAACGGGTATTCAGTGCCGTTTGCAAGGGTAAGGGTTACGTCTATTTCCATCTGTTCCGTCTTCAATGATTGGATATGCAGGAACTTCAAATAATCAGATTCACTGACGGAGAATTGGGCATAGATTGGGTTGGAAGAGCCGATTGTGACGAGTGTCGTCTGACCGGCAGTGACAAAAGTGCCGACTGCCACATCATCAACACTGAGCTGACCGCTCATAGGAGCATAGATCATGGTATCGGCGAGGTTTTCCATAGCTGTCTTGAGGAGTGCCTCATTGGCGGCAGCCTGTGCCTCATAAGCTCTGACTTGAGCTTGTTGAGTAGTGACAACTTGCTCGGCAATGGCAGCATCTTCCAAAAGTTTCTGATCACGATATAGATCAATCTGGGCATTGTTGAGAGTAGCCTCGGATTGTGCCAAATCAGCGCGAGCCTTCAAGACTGCTGATTCATAAGTGCGTGAGTCAATCTTATATAGAGGTTGATTGACTTCGACGAATTGACCACCTGTAACATACTTCTCAACAACATTGCCGGAGACTTTTGATTGAACCTTAACCTCATCGGCAGCGAGTATCTGACCGGCAAATTCAGAGACCAGCGGAGTATCTCGCTGGATAACTTTCATTGCTTTGACTTGTGCCTTTTGTGCTTGTTGAGGCGTTTGCTCCTCTTCTCCGCAGCCAAGAAACAGCGTTGTTGTAAGAATAGTTATGAGTGCAATAATTGATAGCTTGGATTTCACAGAAAACAAAATAAACCCTCCTGTCTGTATGTTGTAGGTATAATAATAACGTATTTTTAAAAAAAAGTCAAACAAAAAGAATTGCCACAGAATTCAATTTTTGAGTGATATAATAAAAGAATGAAAAAATTTGAAAATTGATTTCCGTGAAACATTGAAAAAAATTGAAGAGTCTTCAATATAAATATTAGGCAATTTTCTCAATGTTAGTAAATTTTTGCTCTCAATGAAGGAAATTTTGATTTTTTGAAGAATTACACAAATACAGAATTTTGCTAATCTGTGATTATAGAAAAAAATATCAACATATCAAACAAAAGTGAGGCTGTTTTATGGAAAGATACTTTCAGCAAGAAATTGAATGTGCACCGATTGAACAGATAAAGGCCATTCAAAATGAGAAACTCCCCAAGCAAGTCAAACACGTCTGGGAAAATGTGCCTTACTATCGCAAGAAGATGGAAGAGAAAGGATTGACGCCGGAGGACATCAAATCCATTGATGATCTTCACAAGCTGCCTTTTCTCTCTAAGGCTGACCTCAAAGAATGTTATCCTTATGGTCTGCTTGCCTGTCCTCTCAAGGACTGCGTGAGGATTCATTCAACTTCAGGCACAACCGGCAAGCGTGTTGTTGCGTTCTATACTCAAAATGATATTGATATGTGGAATGAGTGCTGTGCTCGTGCAATAGTCGCGGCGGGCGGCAGTAATGAAGACGTTGTACAAGTTTCCTACGGTTATGGACTTTTTACCGGCGGTGCAGGTCTTGATGGCGGCTCTCACAAAGTCGGCTGCCTTACAATTCCTCAAAGCAGCGGGAACACTGAGCGACAGATTATGTTTATTATGGACTTGTCGGCGACTATTCTCTGTTGCACGCCGAGTTATGCCGCCTATCTTGGTGAGTCGATGAAGGAAATGGGACTCAAACCTGAGGATATTCCGCTGAAAGCAGGTATCTTCGGTGCTGAGGCTTGGTCTGAGGAGATGCGCCGCGATATTGAAAAGACGCTTGGTATCAAGGCTTATGATATTTACGGCTTGACTGAGATTTCCGGCCCCGGTGTCTCCTTTGAATGTTCCGAACAGCACGGAATGCACATCAACGAGGATCACTTCATTGCAGAGATTATCAATCCCGACACAGGCGAAGTCCTGCCTGAAGGCTCTCAAGGTGAGTTGGTCTTCACCAGTCTGGACAAAGAGGCCTTCCCGCTCCTTCGCTATCGTACCCGCGACATTTGTACTCTCACTCGTGAAAAATGTTCCTGCGGACGTACTCATATCAGAATGTGCAAGCCTAAAGGTCGCAGTGATGATATGCTTATTATTCGCGGCGTCAATGTCTTCCCAAGCCAGATTGAGACTGTCCTCCTCAATAATGGTTACGCTGCCAACTATCAGATTATCGTTGACCGCGTGAACAACACCGACACCTTTGATATTAACGTCGAAATGACGCCGGATATGTTCACCGATAATGTTGGTGAGATTCAAACTCACAAGAAGGTTCTTGAAGACGGCTTGAAGTCAATGCTTGGTATCAAGGCAAAAGTCAACCTTGTGGCTCCGAAGACTATTGCAAGAAGTGAAGGCAAAGCTGTAAGGGTTATCGACAAACGCAAGATTTAAGGTGGTGTTAATATGAGCGTCAAACAAGTTTCGGTGTTTTTGGAAAATCGCCCCGGTACTCTGAACAATATGACTAATATTCTGGCGAAACACAATATCAACATTCGCGCCCTCTCGCTTGCCGATACCAATGATTTCGGTATTGTCAGAATGATTGTTGATGATGTCTATGAGGCGACGACCATTCTGAAGGAAGAGAATTTTATTGCGAGATTTACGCCCGTGCTGGTTTATGCCATTTCGGACGAGGCCGGCAGTCTTGACAAAATCCTCCAATCCTTCACTGAGGCAGATGTCAATATTGAGTATATGTACGCCTTTGCCGGCAAGCAGCGTGCCTATATGATATTTAAAGTTACTGATGTAAAGAAGGCTGAGTCTCTGCTGAGTGCGAAGGGGCTCAAGTCACTGACTCAAGAGCAAATATCAGAAGTTTGAGTATCTAATACAAAATCAATCAAGCAAATTAGAAAAAAATTTTAAATTTCCTCTTGATTTTTTTGAAATGTTGTGCTATACTTTACTTCGTTGGTAACAACTAGTCGGCGCCATCGTCAAGTGGTTAAGACACCGCCCTTTCACGGCGGGTTCGTGGGTTCAAATCCCGCTGGCGTCACCATTCTGATAATAATTGATCTTGATATAGATTTTAACCTCGAAAGAGTTTCAAGCTCGGTCGAGGTTTTTTGTTGTAGAAAAGCAATCTAAAAGCAGCCGGCAGATAGTTATCAATTCAAGCCTTCTATCTGCTGACTGCTTTTATTTTAATGTATCAATTTATTTCACAACAATATTGACCAGCTTATTCGGAACGGCAATGACTTTAACGATTGTCTTGCCTGTGATGAGTTCCCTGGCTCTCGGCAAATCAAGTGCCGCCTGTTCCAATGCTGCCTTATCAAGGTTGGCGGGAACTTTCACGCGGTCGCGAACTTTGCCGTTAATCTGCAATACAACTTCCACTTCATCTTCAACGATTGCCGCTGCGTCAAACTCAACCCAGCTCTGCTTGTGGACACTGCCCTCAAAGAGGTGAGACCAGAGTTCCTCAGCAATGTGGGGAACGAACGGAGCCAGCATCTTCAGCAAGGCACTGCCGACTTCAAGGGCAAGGTTGGGATTGATAGGCTTGTTTTGGAAGACGTGCATGGCATTGACAAGCTCCATCAACGTACTGATTGCCGTATTGAAGGCAAATCTGTCTCTGAGGTCTTCGGTAACCTTTTTGATAGTTTTATGCAGAGTTCTGCGAAGGGCAACCTCTTCATCATTGAGGGTGCTGACATCATATTTAGTGTTGCCTTTCTTGATAGCCTCGCTGAATATGTCAATGATACGCCATACACGGTTGAGGAATCTGAAGGAACCTTGAACGCCTTCATCAGACCAATCAAGATCACGATCAACGGGTGAGGCAAAGAGAATAAACAACCTTGCGGTATCTGCACCGTATTTCTCGATAATCTCCTCAGGTGAGACGACATTGCCGAGAGACTTGCTCATCTTCGCCTTGACATAGTTGCCGTCCTTGTCGGTGTAGCCTTTGATAACCATACCCTGCGTCATGAGATTAGTGAAAGGCTCGTCGAAGTCCAACATCTTGGCGTCACGGAGTACCTTGGTGAAGAATCTGGAATAGAGCAAATGCAAAATAGCATGCTCAATGCCTCCAATGTACTGATCAACGGGGTTCCAATAGTTCACCTTGTCGCGGTCAAAGGGCAGCTTGTCATTGTGAGGATCAGCATAGCGGAAGTAATACCAGCTTGAGCAAATGAAGGTATCCATTGTGTCCGTCTCACGGTGAGCATGTCCGCCGCACTTGGGGCACTTGCACTCATTGAAGGATTTACTTGTAGACAGAGGACTCAATGCACCTTGCTTAAATTCAACATCTTCAGGCAGAAGGACAGGCAGATCCTCCTCCGGCACAAGCTGCTCACCGCATTTGTCGCAGTAGATTACGGGAATAGGTGCACCCCAGTATCTTTGACGGGAGATCAACCAATCGCGCAGACGGTAGTTGACTTTGCGAGTACCGATATTATGCTTCTCAAGCCAATCAATGATAGCGGACTTCGCTTTCTCATTGCCCATACCATTGAACTCGCCGGAATTAATCAGCACACCCGCATCTATGTATGCGTTAGTCATTTCTTCAAGTTTGATAGGCTGCTCAGGATTATCAATTACAAGAATTTTTTCAAGATTGTACTTTGTCGCGAACATAAAATCACGTTCATCATGTGCAGGAACAGCCATAACCGCACCGGTGCCGTACTCATAGACAACGTAATTGACAACCCAGATCGGCACTTTCTTGCCGTTGACAGGGTTGATTGCATAGGCACCGGTGAATATTCCCAGCTTTTCAGACTCGGCAGATGTACGCTCCACGTCGGAGAGATTTTTGGCATCGTTGACGAATTTTCTGACGGCTTCCTCATTAGGTTGACCGGCAATCAGTTTATCAACAAGCGGGTGTTCAGCGGCAAGGACAACGAACGTCACGCCGAAGATAGTATCAGGTCTGGTGGTGTAGACAGGGATTTTCTCCGAATGTCCTTCAACCTCAAAGCTGAACTCGCAACCCTCAGAGCGTCCTATCCAATTCTCCTGCATGGTTTTGACGCGATTCGGCCAGCCCGGTAATTTATCAAGATCAGCAAGCAGCTCATCAGCATAGTCGGTTATCTTGAAGAACCATTGAGCCAGCTTTTTCTTCTGAACTTCAGAATCACAACGCCAGCAATGTCCGTCAATGACCTGCTCATTCGCCAAAACTGTGCCGCAATTATCGCACCAGTTGACGCTTGCCTCTTTTTTGTAAGCAAGCCCTCGCTTATAGAACAACTCAAAGAGCCACTGCGTCCAGCGATAGTAATCAGCCTTGCAAGTCTCAACTTCACGATCCCAATCATAGGCAAGCCCCATTGACTTGAGTTGACGGATCATATTTTTGATATTGCTGAAGGTCCAGTCGGAAGGCTTGACGCCGTGACTGATCGCCGCATTTTCCGCAGGCATACCGAAGGCATCAAAGCCCATCGGGTGAAGGACATTGTAGCCCGCCATTGTCTTGTATCTTGCCACCACATCACCTATGGAGTAGTTGCGGACGTGCCCCATGTGCAAGTTGCCAGAAGGATAGGGGAACATCTCCAGTGCGTAATACTTAGGCTTGCTGTTGTCAATGTCCGTCTTGTAGGCGTTATCGGCCTCCCATTTCTCCTGCCACTTTTTCTCTATCTCCTGCGGCGAATACTTATCTATCAAATCAATTCCTCCCTACATTATAGTTGAGTTAATGCACCTTTAAGAACATTTAGAAGATTGCCTTCCTTGAAGAGAATCCCGCGAATTCCTGCATTTTCGGCACATTCTACATCTCGCGGCATATCGCCAATCATCAGCGACTTATTCTTATCAATATCATACTTCCTGCAAGCCTCTTCAAGCATACCGGACTTAGGCTTGCGGCAATCGCAGACGATACTGTATTTCTCGACGACGCCATCAGGGTGGTGGGGACAGTAGAAGAAGTCGTCAATATGTGCTCCACTTTTGGCAAGTTCCTCATTCATTTTGTTATGAAATGCAATGACTTCCGTTTCGGTGTAATATCCACGTGCAACGCCGCTCTGATTCGTTACGACGATTGCAAGGTAACCATTATCGTTGCAGAATTTGACAGCCTCAACAGCACCTTCAATCCACTTGAACTTCTCAAAATCACAAAGATAACCGAGATCAACATTGAGAGTGCCGTCGCGATCGAAGAATATTGCCTTATTCATAGAGCGGGTACTTCTTGCAGAGAGCAGCTACCCTGTCCCTCGCCTCTGACTTCTTGCCTTCATCAGCAGGATTGTTGAGGACGAGGGCAATGATATTAGCCACTTCTTTGAAGTCCTCTTCCTTAAAGCCTCTGGTTGTCAAGGCGGGTGATCCCAATCTCAAGCCGCTGGTGATGAAGGGACTTCTCGGTTCAAAGGGAATGGTGTTGCGGTTAGCGGTGATGTTGACTTCATCAAGGAGATTTTGAGCCTCTTTGCCGGTGATACCTTTATTTGTCAAGTCCACAAGCATAAGATGATTGTCAGTGCCGCCGGATACGATCCTGAAACCGTCCGCCGTCAAAGTCTCCGCAAGGACTTTAGCATTTTTGATGACTTGCTTGGCGTACTCTTTGAAGGAAGGCTGGAGAGCTTCACCAAGTGCCACAGCTTTAGCAGCAATGACGTGCATGAGCGGACCACCTTGGATACCGGGGAATACAGCCTTGTTGAATTGCTTGCCAAACTCGGCGTCGTTGCAGAGGATCATTCCGCCGCGAGGGCCTCTCAAAGTCTTGTGGGTCGTCGTAGTGACAACATCAGCATAGGGCAGAGGGCTTGGGTGGAGACCCGCAGCGACGAGTCCCGCAATGTGAGCAATATCAACCATCAAGTAGGCGTTGACGGACTTGGCAATCGCACTGAGACGCTCAAAATCAAGCGTCCTTGCATAGGCGGAGGCACCGGCAACAATCATCTTCGGCTTACATTCTTCCGCTTGCTTTTGGAGGGCGTCATAATCAATCATCTCAGTCTCTTTGCTGACGCCGTAAGGTACAATTTTGAAGTATTTGCCGCTCATGTTGACGGGCGAGCCGTGAGTAAGGTGTCCGCCGTCGTTGAGGTTCATACCCATCACAACATCACCGGGCGTCAACAGTGCGAAGAATACCGCCATATTAGCCTGAGCACCGCTGTGAGGCTGGACGTTGGCATAGGCGCAGTTGAAAAGTTTTTTAGCGCGATCAATGGCAAGCTGCTCCACAACATCAACGAACTCACAGCCGCCGTAGTAACGCTTGCCGGGATAGCCTTCTGCGTATTTGTTGGTAAGGACAGAGCCTTGAGCCTCCATTACGGCCTTGCTGACAATATTCTCTGAGGCAATCAGTTCCAGCTTGCTCCTCTGACGATTCAATTCACTGTTGACGGCAGCAAATACTTCACTGTCAACACTTTGCAGATTATCCATCAAATTCAAATTAATTCCTCCTGAAGATTCAACTTTAATGAGTTTAACATATCGCGATTAGTTTATCACAAATATTCGTCAACTGCAAATATTTTATTATATTTTGAGCATTAAACAGATATAAAACATCGTATAGTCAAATGAAATGACTTGCATATTGACAAAATTGCAGAAAACTCATAAAATTGTATAAAGATTTTTGAAAGTTTACAGATTGGAGGAAATTGTAATGAGGATAAGTATCATTGTTGATGTGCAAAACGATTTTGTTGATGGAGTTCTCGGAACAAAAGAAGCGCAGGAGATGATCCCCAACCTCGTCGAAAAGCTGGAAAATATCAAGCATGAGGTTATATTCACTCAAGATACACATAAGGACAACTACTTGGAGACGGCTGAGGGCAGACAGTTGCCTATTCCGCATTGCATTAAAAATTCCTTTGGCTGGCAGATTGCTCCTGAGATACAACCGCTCATCGGTAAAGCTATGGTCATTGAGAAGGCAGCTTTTGGCAGTACCCGCCTTCCTTCACTCCTCAAAAAGTATGATGAAGTGGAGCTCTGTGGCCTCTGTACAGATATTTGCGTCATCAGCAATGCACTTTTAATTAAGGCGTTCTACCCTGATAAAACTATCATTATTGACAGCAAATGCTGCGCGGGTTCCACTGTTGAGGCTCATCAAGCCGCTCTTCTGGTTATGAAAAATTGCGGCTGTGTCATTGAATGAGTTGCTTTTCACTTATCAAGATAGAGTTATAGGGTGAGGTGAGAGTTTTGTATATTGGAAAAAATTTGCGTCGATTGATAGCGGCGTCGCTGGTGGTGGGCAGTCTGACGTTTATGCCTGTCTGTAATGCCGAAATTCAAACTTATACCGGCGTCGGTGAATATATAATGAGTGATTTCGAGACGCCGGAGATTGCCAAGCAACGTGCAAAACAATATGCCGAACGCAACGCGCAGGAACAGGCTGGCGTCTATGTGAGCAGTTATTCCCGTGTCGAGAATTTTAAATTAGCTGAAGATGAAATCATAACGATGACGAATGGAATCCTCAGCGTCACAAATGTCAAATATGATATTATTACAATCCCTGAACACGCGGGTATAGTCTACCGTGCTACAATTCAAGCCAACATTGACACAGACAGAGTTGACGAGTGGCTTTCCAAGGGCGTTGGTGAGCGTTCCGAGCTGGTTGCAAAAAATCAAGCCTTACAGAAGGCCATTGACGATCAAGAAAAGCAGATCGCAGACTTGAAAAAACAGCTTGAAAAAGTCAAAAATGACAAAGATGAAGAGAAAATTAAGACACAATTTGAAGCGGCTGATAAAATATTTCTCTCAAATCAAAAATTACAAGAGGGTGATGAACAGTTCCGCTGGGATAACGATTTAGCACTTACTTTTTACAATGAGGCGATAGATTTAAATCCCAACAATGGAGCGGCTTATTTCAGTCGCGGCTGTGTATATATAGAGTTTCAACAATATTCAGAGGCGGCTGATGACTTCAACAAGGCTCTGTCCCTGAATATAAATTCTGCTACACTTTACAATAATCTCGGTTATGCTCTCACTGAATTACAGCAATATGATCGTGCCAAAACTTACTTAAATAAAGCTGTTTCACTCAATCCGAAATACTCTGAAGCATATAATAATCTCGGTCACTTATATATCAAACTTCAAAAGTATAATGAGGCACTTAATTATCTCAAAAAAGCTGAAAGTATGAACACTGCCAGCGATAATATTTATGCAAATCTGGGTATCGCATATTTTGAACTTCAAGATTATGAAAATGCTCTTTACAATTTAGATAATTCCATTGAGCTCAATTCCAACATTCCATATACTTTGAGGCTGCGTGCCAAATGTTACAGAATGTTGGGAAATGAGCAACAAGCAAATATTGATGATGAAAGAGCTGAGGGATTGGAAAACGGCACGGCTGAACGTATGCCGGTCGGCTGATAAAAGAAGGTGGAAATAATGGAGGAGTTGGCTTATAATTATGCTGATTATGCTGAAGAAGATTTAGAAGAGGATTATGAGCTTATCGGAGGTGAAAAATTTATTATGGCTGCCGCCGCACCATTTGTAAATCATATTACAGTTATCAGCAGATTGGTTATTATATTTGGAAATTATATCGATAAAAATAATATCAATGCCATTGTCGTCGCAGATGCAGATGTCTACCTGTCAGAAAAGGATCATTTCAGGCCGGATTTGAGTGTTGTCTGTGATTTAAATTCCGTCAAGACCGGCAAAAAAGTTTACGGCGTCCCTGATTTGGTTGTCGAGGTTTTAAGTGAATCGACAATGAAAAATGATCTCGGCAAGAAAAAAGACGCTTACGAAAAAAATGGCGTTAAAGAGTATTGGATTATTGATCAATGGTCAAAACGTATTGAAGTTTACCATTTGATTGACGGCAAATATAAACTTGATGATGTTTACAAGGCAGACAGCGAAGTTGAGAATGTCAGCAAACAAATAAAAGTTTCAATCTTCAATGATCTGCTTGTCGATGTTCAAAGTGTTTTTAAATGGTGGTTTAGCGGTAATGGTTGAAAAACCTCAAAACAGGTGTTAATATGTCAATTTTTCGTTCAATGTTCCAAAAGGCTGATGCACTTTGCCCGCATTGCATGAGAGAACTCAGTCTTGGAAATATGAGATTTTACTGTACTTATGAGACAGAGCGGCATCATGAAATATATTTGTCGCTGCTTGATCGATTAAATAAGCGTCTGCCGACTTGCTCAAAGAATTTTTGCAAAGGTCATGGAATGCCTGCGGGTGAGGCTATCTGCAGATTTTGTGGGGAACCGCTGCCGCCGCAGTTTATGTTCCATGATAAATATTTGCGTTTTTGTGTGCTTGGCGTCGCCGGTGCCGGTAAATCCAGCTACTTGACGACAATGCTGCATGAGCTTAAATATTCCGGCTTGCCGTGGGTGATCCAGGCGATGGATTCTTCAACTTCAAAGACCTCACAAGCCGCTGATTACAATGTCTATGAGGCACGGCACTGTCCCGAAGGCACACCGGCAGGAGTGGCTCCCAAGCCTCAGCAATGGGTGATCCTTGATAATAACGGTGAAAATCAAAATGCAAATCGCATGCCGACCTACTCTTTGACAATCTACGACGGTGCCGGCGAGGATTGTGAAAAACTCGGCGATGATGATATTGATGAAGTTATTCGCCGCTATATTTCCGGTGCCAAGATGTTGGTGATAATGTTTGATCCTCTGCTGCTGACGAGTGTCCGTGCCTCTCTGACGCCTGATGTCTTGAACTCTTCAATGGCAACGGAACGCCAGACCAGCGCGCCGGCAAATATGGTCACAATGGCAAATTCTCTTGCAAATTATATCAGACGCAGCTGCAACATCTCACCCGGTCAAAAGATTGATCGACAGGCGGCTATTGTCATAACCAAAATGGATACTTTGAGAGATATGCCCAACGGTTTCGGCAGTTCCTCGACGGTGATGAAGGCCAGCCCTCATGCTAAAATGAAGGGCTTTGTTGATGCGGATAGTGAAATGGTTGATATGGAGATTCGCGATTGGCTCCAGCGGCAAGGTGAGACGGCTTTCCTTGATGCTATTGATGCCAACTTTACGCCAAATAAAGTCCGCGTCTTTGGTATCTCCAGTTTCGGACAGCCACCTGACTCTTTGAAACGTCTGCCAAACTTAACACCTCACCGCGTCCTTGATCCGATAATGTGGATGCTTGCCTCGGAAGGAATTGTACCAATATTATAGAATTTTTAAAAAATTTAATTTAATTCTAATGAAAGCTATTAATGCTTTCAGATAAATTTCACCGTAAAGTGCTACAATGATTGTAGATATAGCATATTATATTATATTATATTATATTATATTATATTATATTATATTATATTATATTATATTGTGATGTGTTATGTTATATTTATTAAATAAGGAGATGCATTTTTGATGAATGTTAAGAAGAAGGCACTTATCGCAGGTGTAGTGATGGCAATGCTCACAGCTACAGGTATGGAAGTACA